>JAGVLI010001082.1 GCA_020054355.1 Planctomycetales bacterium
GCCCGGCGCGCCGAGCAGCCAGTTGGTCAGGTCGTCGGCATCGACAGTGCGCAGCGAGCGGTCGGCACGCATCTCGGCTTCCGCCTGGCGGATGATCGACTGCGCGAAGTCCATCAGGTAGTAGTCGGCGAAGGCGTCTTCAGCCATCGCCACCGGGTTGGCGCGGCGGGCCAGCAAGTAGAGTTCGGCGGCGGCGATGTCCCGCAGTTGGATCGGCCGGAGCCAGTAGGTCTGGCCGCCCAGTTCGACATCGACCGAACCGCCGGCAATGCGATAGCTTCCGTCCATCAGGCACCCGCCTTTCGCTGCTTGGCGACGGCGGACCCCAGCGCCCCGCGCACCTGCTCTGGAGTCAGGTCCGCGGGCTGCTGCGAGAGGGCGCGCCAGCCAAGCACGAGACACCGTCAACGCTGTCGATCCATCGCGTCACGGTCTGCGGGTCGGGCTTGGGGCGCTTGGTCCGCAGGTCGGCGAAGGCTTTCTCGGTCAGTATCTTCGCGACGGTCTCGCGTTCGGCGTCGGTCAGCGGTTGGCGGCGCAGGTCGATGAGCGCCTTGGCCAGTATCTGCATCGGGTTCAGTTGCCGGCTCAACAGGTGCGCGTCGATTTCGTCCGCCAGTTCGTGCGGGGCGGCGTCCAGCGCCGGGATGGTGTACGTGCGGCCGGCGATGGTCAACGTGGCCGGCGTTGACGGTGTCCATCTCTGCCATCAGCCGCGACATGCCGGGAGATGGTACCTAGCCGCCGCGCAGCTGCTGCTTCTGGCGGTGCCGCTCTTGCTGCTTGCGCACTCGCCGATCGTCGCGGGCCGTCAGGCGGTCCAGGGCGGCGACACTCCTGAGCGTCCCGGCATAGCGCCGCAGGAACTCCAGCACGGCAGGGAGGCCGGACAGATGCACGAGGCGCCAGGTGCCGGGGAACTGGACCACGGCGTAGTGGTCGAGCCAGCTGTCGGACCCGTACAACTGCACGCTCGCCGTGCCGGTGTCTGGCGCGAGTTGCGCGTCCGGGGCGAAACCGGCTGCCTGGAGCCGGCCGTCGATGTCGATGTCGCCGTCAGCCAGGTCGGGAGGCCAGGGGATCGCACGCCAACGGCCTCGGTGGTTGAAGGAGTATGCGGACACGAACTTGGTTCCTGTGAGGGACGAAAAACTGCGGCCATGAACCGCCTTGGGACTGCCTCTGCCTTGCGGGGTTTGCGGGGTTCTCTGCGGGGTTTGGTTTTCTGCAAACCCGCCGCGCAAACCATTGCTGGGAAGTTAGTTGCATCGCCTTGCGGGGTTTGCGGCTTTCAAGTGAGAAATCTTGCCTATAGAAATTCAATGTCATTGTTTTGGTGATTTCACTCGCGCGCGCACGCGCGTAGAACTGACTTGAAACCCCGCAAACCACGTAAACGCATCTAACCTGTTTCAGTGAAAAGTGTTACGTTGCTGGGTTTGATGTTTTCAAACCCCGCAACAAACCCGGCAAACCCCGCAACGGACTCTGTCTCTCCGTTCACTATCTTGCTCGCCTCTTTGCACGAAACACACTCACAAGCCGCTGGCCAGAACTTGTACTTCTTGATCTTAAGGTGTTGGTCCGTATGGACTTTTATCCTGAATACTTTCTGCAAGTTGTGCGGCGCGTTGTTGATTCTGCTCCCAAGCGACTTTGCTGACTTGCATGGGAAGTCTATGTGCTTGAACTTTGCGATGGCGCTCAGTTCGGTGTGCAGGCTGGAGGCGGTGTACTCAACGCCGTGGGTCTTGTCATACTTCAAGAAATCGTCGAGCAACTCAACCAGCGGATCGCCCTCCAAAGTGAAGGCTGCTTGTTCCTCACACATCTTCGTGAAGATCGTTTCGGCGTACTCGCGCCCGCCCCGGTGTTCTGCCAGGCGCAGGGCGAACGTGGCGAAATCGGCCATGCGGAAGCCGGTTCGGTAGGTGCGCCCCTCGGTGGCCTTCAGCGCCCGGATGGCGTCCTGCGCCTGTCGCAATACCAGCGTCATCAGTTGATCGCGGTGGCGGAGCGCTTCTGCCATCAACTCCTGCTCCGAAATGAACTGGCCTTCCGCCAGGCGGTGGACGTGATGGATGAGCAGCCGGTCGGCCACGTCGTCGCGCGTGAAGTGCGGCGCTCGGGATGTGATGCCGACAAAGCAGTCAATCGGGTAATCCACCAATTGATTCGTGGTGAACAGCACTCGCTTGCTGAACGTGCCGCCCGTGGCGCAGATTGCCAGGCGGTCGTTGAGCCATTGGACCTTGCTGTCCGCGTTGTCGAACGCGGCGAAAGAGGAATTAGTCACGATAGCGTCGACGTCGCCTTCGGTGGCCGGCAGGTTCTTCACCTGGAACCGGGATCCGAAAAGGATCGTCCTGACCTTTCGCAGCGTGAGGCTCTTTCCGGAACCCTTCGGTCCAATGAAGGCGAGCAAGGGCCGCGTGGGCAGGATGCTGCCAAAGAACAGCGACAAGAACCACCACTCGAAAACCGTCTGCTGCTCGGCCAGAGTCAGTTGCCCTGGCTCGAAGTTGATCTGGTTCGTCACCACCCTGGGAAACAGGTCGGCGGAAATCGGCTCGTCCACGGTCTTGAAAGTCTCGTTGCGGCCGTCGTGAAGGAACAGGATGCCATCCGTCCCGTTGTCCACCAACTCGATGCCGTTGGCCGTCACGCGATAGATGCCGTTCGCGTGGTTGTAGACGTAGAGCGTGTATCTGTCCTTGGCATAGTGCGCCAGGCGGCAGACCGTCGTGGGCTGACCCGTGCTCAAGGTTTCGACGTGCAGCGCCTCGCCGATAAACTCACGAACCTTCTCGGACCCATTCAGGCTGTATTTTGCGAGCAGGCGCGACAATTCCTTGTCGCTGTCGTCCTGGGCGATAAGTTTTTTCTGGTCTGCCGGGAAGAAGTACCCTTGGCTCGACTGGCGGTACAGGTGCCCACGCTCGTCCAGGTCGCCGACGATGATCTTCCAAACGTCGTTGCTGATCTCGAATTCCTTGCGGTTGTCGTCTTCGCCCTGCTTCTGCCGACACTGATACACTTGTTCGTACAGCGCGTCGAAGGGCCGGCAGATGCGTTTCCGCTCCGAGAATAACTTCAATACGCTGGCCCAAGCATCACGATGGCGAGCAGCGAACCCGGCGATATGGTCCTCGATGTCGTGGCCAGGCGTCGGCGGTTTCACCAGGTCGATGGTGAAGAACTTGGAGAGGGCGGCGGTCATTGCCGCGCCGGCGTCGTCATGGTCCTGGACGATTACCACCGGCTTCACGGCGCCGGGAACCTTGAGCAAGGCGGCTATCGTCTGCATGCAGAGCGTGTTCGACGAACCAACCGCGCCGATCCAGTTGGCGTACTTGTCGCCGCCTTCACCGGCCGCGCTCGTGCGGACGGCCAGACTGTGCAGGGCAAGGACGTTCAATTCGCCCTCGACAATGACGAGCCGGTTCTTCGTCGCGTTCGCTTCGGAGACGTAGGGCCGGAACAGGCCGTGGCCGAAGACGCCGCTTTCCTTCCACGGCTTGTACTGCGCGAACGCCTTGTCGAACGCCTTGCGGAACCGGATCGACTTGACTCGATGCGCGGCGTCGGTGTGGAAGAATGCGAGCCAGCCGCCGGTTATCGAACATCGCTCCGTCAGCGCGGCCTGCTGGTCGAGCAGCCAAGACCTTGACTCGCTCAACTTGGCAACCTGCGCGGCCCACTGCTGCTCTTCCGCCGTGGGTTTGCTGGCCGCCGGCTTTCTCGCTTTGCTGTCGACAGCCTTGGCTTCCTTCAACTTTTTCTCATTCGCTTCGCTGTGGCATTTCTCGGCGGCGGCGACCTTCTCCTGAAGTTCGGCGAGCGTCTTGTCGATGGCCGCAACGGCTGGCGCGAAGACCGCCGCCATGTCGTAGTTCGGCGAGACCGCCCCCATGTCCGTCATGTCGTGAATCACGCTGGGCAGTGCGTTCCGCTTCTCCACCAGGAATCGCCACGCATCCCAGGCGCCGGCCGTGCCCCGACCCTGCTCGCACAAGTAGCGATGGCAGTCTGCCTGGATGGTCGCCAGAATCTGGTGGATCGTGCCATCGTACCCGCGTGCAAGGCTGGCCTCGGTGATGTACTTGCCGCACGACGGGTGGAAGCACTTCCCGATTGTGCCATCCTTGGAAATCGAGAACGTGTCGCGGCGGCACAGTGGGCATTCGCCCTTGTCGCCCAGGCGCAGTTTGATCCCGTGCGTTTGATCCAGGTGGAGCGCGATGGCTTGGGTCACTGTCGCGCCTCCTGCTCTGGCTGCTCCACGATCTTGACGCGCAGATTGATGCCATTCGCCACGACCGTCACCCGCCCGGCGGCAGCCAGGTCGTCGATGGCCTGCTCGACGGCGGCGCGCGGCCAGCCATCGAGGCGCAGTTCGCGCCAGCCCTGCCAGTCGAGGCAGAGACCATAGCTGCCGGCACGTCGGACTCTAACGAGGAATGACGCCGCGCGCGCGGCGCGAAGCGGGGAAGGTGGTTTGTTGGGCTTGACTTTGGGCGTGCATCAGACATCATGTCTGTGTCTCCTCGCTCGCGACACCACAGGTAGCGGTCGGTCGCGCAGCACATGGCCGTCCCCTGGCCGGAGGCGGCCTTTTCATTTTCAGATTCCACCCCGTTCCAGTGCGGCCGCCGCCCGCTCACTGGCCCGCTGCCGGCTGCTGGGCGGCCGTCCCACGATCACTGCCTCACCGCC
>JAGVLI010000981.1 GCA_020054355.1 Planctomycetales bacterium
CCGCTTGCCCGTGGGTCACGATTCCAATCGTGACGGTCTTCGCGGTCTGTCACGATTGGAATCGTGACCCACGGGCGAGCGGCCGCTCGATTTGACACCAGGTGCTGTCGGCCGGGCTCACGCCTTCCAGACCGTGTGGCTGACATTCTTTTCTCGGATGGCATTCCGGGTATCGACTACCAGCCGGGCATGCCGGAGGACCAGCTTCCAGTCGTAGACCGAATGATCGGTGGCGATCAGCACGCAATCGAGCGATTGCAGCCAGTCGGCAGTCAATTCCTGACTTTCCATCTCGAAATCGTGATGGCGGGTGCGGCCCAGCCGGGGAATGTGCGGGTCGTTGTAGCTGACCTCGGCGCCCAGCGCCAGCAGTTTCTTCATCAGTTCAAAACTCGGCGATTCGCGGGCATCGTCCACGTCTTTCTTGTAAGCCATGCCGAGAATGCCGATTTTACTGCCCCGCGCCGACTTGCCCTGCGAGTTCAAGGCGAGCAGCAGGCGCTGCACGACATAGTCGGGCATCTGCGTGTTGACTTCACCCGCCAGTTCGATGAAGCGCGTGTGGAAGTCGTGGCCCCGCGCCACCCACGACAGATAGAACGGGTCGATCGGAATGCAGTGTCCGCCCAGGCCCGGCCCCGGATAGAACGCCTGAAAACCGAACGGCTTGGTGCTGGCGGCTCGGATCACTTCCCAGACGTCGATGCCCATGCGGTCGAAGAGCATCTTCAACTCGTTGACCAGCGCGATGTTCACGCAGCGATAGGTGTTTTCCAGGATTTTGCAGGCTTCCGCCACTTCCGGACTGGAAACTGACACCACCTGCGGCACCAGCGGCGTGTAGAGGGCCAATGCTAGCTCATGGCTCTTCGGTTCCAGGCCGCCGACGACTTTCGGAATGAAGGCGGCGGTGTGCGTGGGGTTGCCGGGGTCTTCGCGCTCGGGGCTGTAGGCGAGGAAGAAATCGCTGCCGGCCTTCATGCCGGTTTCTTCGAGAATGGGCTTCACCACGTCGCGCAGCGTGCCGGGATAGGTCGTGCTTTCCAGGACGATCAGCTGCCCAGGCTGCAAGTGGTCGCGGATTTGCTGGGCCGTGCCGATCACATAGGACATGTCCGGTTCTTTGTGCTCCGTCAGCGGCGTCGGTACGCAAATCACCACGGCCTGGACTTCGCGCAACTCCGAGGCGTCGGTGGTTGCCTGAAAGCGGTCGGTGTCGAGCATCTCGGCCACATCCTCGGACTGGATGTGCTTGATGTAGCTCTCGCCGGCATTCAGCTTGTCCACTTTCCTAGAATCGCAATCGAAGCCGAGCACCGGAAAACCCGATTTCCAGAACAGGTGGACGAGCGGCAGGCCGACGTAACCCAGGCCGATGACGGCCACGCGGGCCTGCTGGCTATTGATCGCGGCCAGTGATTCTTGATACAGCGCTTCTTGCGGGCTGACGCAGGGTGCGATGGCCATGACCTCTCCTTGGCATGGGTGAATGGGTGGGCGCCGTCCTTGGTAATAGGCGGGCATTTCACCATAACCCTGGAGTTTCGTGCAAGCTCAAGAAGCATGGCAGTCGCGAACCTGTCAAACTGGGCTGGCCAGCGAAAATAGCGGGCCAGAGCCGTACGTGGGCGCAAGCAGGCGCTGCCCGGCCGTTCCAATCGGGAAAAACTTCGGGAAGCGAGTTCATCCCATGTCCGCGAGATTGTTCATGCCGTTACTGGTCATTCTCTCGATGGTCCCGCGCGTCGCGGCCGGCCCCGGCGTGCCATTCAAGAAGCCGACAACCGCCGACCTGTTGCCGCTTCTTACCGGCGGCACCACGGACGCCCTCGCCGGCTCGATTCGCGGCTTCCTGGTCCGGTCGATGCCCGCGCCCTTGTACGAACACCACAAGGACTGGGGCCGGACCAGCCCGACGGCACGCGGAGTGAAATGGAAGGGCTTGCGGCCGCGGATCATGTACTCACCCAAGAATGACGGCAGCTGGCGGCACATCGTGGTGACGGCGGAACGTCCCGCCGATTCGCTGATCTTCGACATTCGCAACCTGAAGCAGCCGGAACCGGGCCACGTCAACTTCGACATCTTCTTCTCGATGGATGCTCGCGTCCTCTACGAGCAGCAGAACTGGGAGAACGGCATCCGCTTCTACTCCGGCAGCGCGGATGCTCGCTTCCGCGTGAAAGCCTTGCTCCATTGCGAATTCACCTGGCAGCTGGAACCAGGCGGCTTATTCTTGCCCGATGCGGTGGTCCGGCTGCGTGTGGTCCGTTCCGAAGTGAGCTACGACAATTTCGAGACGACCCACATCGCGGGCGTCGGCGGCGAGGCGGCGGAGGTGCTGGGTGATGCCATTCGCGGTGGGTTGAACAAATGGCATCCGTCGCTGGAGCGCGACCTGCTGACCAAGGCCAATCGCTCCATCGAAAAATCAGCGGACACCAAGGAAGTGCGACTCAGCCTTCAGGAGTTGCTCAAGAAGAAGGGTTGGCTGAAGTTGCCGGCCTCGAAACCCGCGCCGGCATCGGGTGAATTAGTTCCCAAAGCGCCATGACTGGCGGCGAACACAGTAGGTGCCGCGAGCCGTGTCACCGGGCACCGAGTTTGTCGTGGAAATCCGGACACCGAGTTGGTCGCGGAAATCCGGACACCGAGTTTGGCACCCGAG
>JAGVLI010000355.1 GCA_020054355.1 Planctomycetales bacterium
CGTCGGGATGGCCTCATGCTGGAAGTCCGGCGGCGGCGCGTCGAGCGGCAAGAGCGCCGACAGGTCGAGGTCGTGCTGGCGGTTGGCCAGCGGCTGGATGCGTAACCGGCTGCGGTCGAACATGGGGTATGGCATGAGGTGAATGTAAGGCCCGATACCGGCGACAGGCAAGAGCGAACTCGCAACGTCAGAAGGGAATCGTCATGTCGATGGATTCGGGCAAACAAACGCGATGGCCAAAGCGTCCTTGCAAGGCGGTTTTCTCGGTCGCCCCGATTCCCCAGTTCTGATCGAGATTCAAGTAGATGAGCTTCTCCAGGTATGGCGAATTCAACAAAGCGGCCGCGCCGAAGCCCCGGATGTCGTTGTCTCGCAAATCGAGCCGCAGCAAGTTGCGCAGATTCGGCGAGGAAGCCAAGGCAGTGATGCCAGCATCTCCAATCCCGTTGGCGCGCAGATCGAGAAAGGACAGCTGTTGCAGGAGGGCCGATTGCGCGACTCGCACGGCAATTCGATCCGTTACGCCCGTGAGGTGCAAGGTTTCGACCCAGTCCCATGCCCCGCATCGGACGGCGGCAAGCATCCCTCGGCCCAAGAATACCTTCCGGGCTTCGAGACGGAGCCACAGCAGGCCGCGCCGGAATTGCCAGGAGGTGGGATCGGCCATGAATCGAGTCCGCATGCCAGCCAGCCCACGCAACGGTCCCAGCCAGTCGTTCTCGTGCTGCTTCAAGAGTCGCTGCTCGCGACGTTCCAGCGAGGGCCGTTGTGGATCCGCTCCCGGCAATTTCCCCAGTTCGCACTGCACGCGAATAAACTCCGCCCGCGCCGTGTCGCCGTGGTCTTCCAGCCAGTCGGCCAGGATCAACCGGGGCGTGTCGTCGTCGGGGTGCTCCTTGCAGGTTTGCAGCAAGGCGACGACTTCGGGTCGTGGCGGCGGAACCGTGAGCGCTCGTTTGGGCATGACCGACCGCCTTACTCTGGAGGAAACAAGCCAAACTGTCCTTCGGCCTGACGAATCAGCACGCGCCGCGGCTCGTTGAACCCCAATCCTTCCGCCGTGGCCCGCCCAATCGCGGTCAGGCCGACTAATCCAAACTCCTCAATCCGGAAATGGTCGAGCCAACGATCTTCGCGGGGATGAAATAGACGAACCGTCTGCCCAGTTTGCGGATCCTCAAGTTCGATCCGCGCCGACTTTTTCAGATTGCAGCTGGGACAGCACCAAGCCAGGTTTTCCAGGGTCGTCGGGCCGCCCAGGGAACCGGGCAGGATATGCTCCAGGTGAAAAGTGGCCCCTTGCAATGATTGATGCATCCGGCAGTATTCGCAGCGATCCGCCGCGCGCTCCCGCACTTGCTGGACGAGTTCCTCCCAGGCATTCATGCCGGTTTCCGTCCCAGCAAGTGCATCGACTGGGCGCGCACCAACGAAATGGTCTCGCTCCATTCAACCAGGGCTTCCAGGTCTTCTCGTTCGGTTGGCGTCAGCAGGCCATTCGTATTGCGATCCATCAATTGCTGCAAGCGCCGATCCGTTTTTGCCGGCAGGCGCATCGCAGCAAGGCTCTCGATCATTTCCAGCGGAGCTTCGATGACGGCGGCCATCGGCTCATCCTCCTCTCTTGGTCACCCGGTCATCATCTTCCGGCGGCAGCGGCGTCGCGCCGGGCGGCGGCTTGCCCTTGCCGGAACGGACATAGGCCGCGCGCTGCCGTTCGTATTCTTCGGGCGAGAGCTGCTCCAGCTCCGTCTCACCGCCCCGAACCGCTTGCTCGTGAAGCTGCTTCAGGAAGGGGATGCACCAGCCGCAGCCAGTGCCCGCGCCGCCGCATTCCGACAGCTGGCTCGGCACCTTCGGCCGATACAGCCGGGCGTAGTTCAGCAGCTTGCGCCGACTGATGTGGAAGCAGAGACAGACCTTGGCGTCGAGTTCCATGACGAGCTACCGAGCGATGTGCAAATACCGCGGGCGGCCCGGTTCACTTGGCCAGCGCTTCATCCACCGTGGCGCACATCGTGTAGAGTTGGTTCATGCCGGCGGTCTTGAGCAGGACATCCAGCTTGGCGGGCACCGCGGCCAAAAAGACCTTGGCCCCGCTGCTCAGGGCGCTGCGGCGAAACGACGCCAACGCCCCCATGCCGGCGCTGGCGATGAAGTAGAGATCGGTCATGTCGAAGACCACTTTCTTGGCGCGCTGGCCGAGGATGCGCATCAGCTGGGATTTGAAGAAATCGACCTCGTTGTTGCCGACCTCGCCTTTGAGCTTGACGACCAGGCCGGATGCCTGGTTGTTCACGTCGATCGTCAAGTTCATGCGGGAAGGCGCGGACATGGTCCTGGTTCCTGGCCGTGGGTTGCGGAGGCAAAGCCGCCAACGCCATGTTACCAGAGCTTGACGATCGCCAGGAAGCCGTCTTCATCGCCGCCGGGCTTGGCCTGGGCGGGGTTGCGCACGGGCAGCTTGGCGGCGGGCAGGTTGCGCGCTGCCACCTTGGGATCGGGTTCCACCGCCACGCCGATGTTGCCGCCCAGCACCAGCATGTTGTCCTTGATGGCCATGCAGTAAATGTGATCGGCCCCGAGCGTGCCCGAATACTGGCAGATGGTCATGTTGGCATTGAGCACGCAGAAGCCGCCGACGCCGCCGATCTTCAATCCGTCCGGCACGTTCCGGGCATCGTAGGGCAGGCCGACGTAGACGCGCTCCCAGGGATCGACCGCTTCGGCCAGCGCCTTGCCCTTGACGAAGGTGCCCAGCCCCGGAATCCCGGTCTTGATGTTGCCGGTCAGGTAGAGCGTGCCGGCCCCGGCAGGGTTGCGCAGCAGGGCAGTGGACAGGGCCGGGCAGTCTTCCTTCAGGTTGCGCGGGTCCTTGGCGACGGTGCTGTTGCCGTTGTCGGCGAAGACCTTGGCCAGGAACCGGCCGTCGTGCAGCCAGTGGACCCGGATGCCCCGCGCGTTCGCCTCCATGCCCTTGCCCATGTCGCTGGCTTTCCAGCCCCACCATTTCCAGTCGGCCGAGCTGTTCAGGTACGGTTGCGTCTTCATGCCGAAAGCTTCGTAGCCGATCTCCAGCTGCACCTTGGTCGTTGGGCAGGTGGCCTTGAACGCTCCATTGCCCTTGGTGTTGACGTTCGGCCCCTTCGGCCCGCTGGACGCCTTGGCCAGGTCGCCCTCGATCTCCAGCAGCTTGCCGCCGTCGGCGGAATAGTAGGCCGTGAAATGGCCGCCGCCGCCCTTGGCGAAAATCCGGCCGTCCGAGGTGAAGCCGACTTCCTGAATCCACTGGTGGCCGGCGCCGCCGAGGTAAGTCAACGTCACGATGGCCGGCTTGAAGGTCGGTTCCTCGACGCCCGCCTTGGGAATGGGCAACGCGGCCACCTGCTGCTCGCGCGGCTGCGTCGGGTCGCCGACGGGCACGTCGGGCTTGAACTCGACGGTCGGCACCTTGGGCTTCTTGGTCCCGAACGGATCGAACTGCACCTTGGAGTCGGTGCCCTTGACCGAGGAGAAATCCGGAATGACCGGATCGCTGAAGCCCGGATCGTCGGGGTCGACCTTGGCAGTCGGCGTCGCCTTGGCCTGGACGGCATCGGCATCCTTGTCCTTGGACCCGGATGTGAACTGGCTGCACGAGGGCAGCAGCAGGGCGCCAAGTCCAACCAACAGGCACAGGAAACTCGATCTGGAAATGCTCATGAAGCCCTCCGGAGAGACGCTCGGCAGCCGGCCCGGACGCACTGTCCCAAGGCCAGGCGGGTGATGGCAACTGCTCCCATCCCAGGAGGTGAACGCTCGGAAAAGACGAGATGCGGGGCGAATTGGGCATCAATCAGGTTTAGCACGAGATGAATCCTGTTGCCAGGACAAAATGTGGCGGCGCGAACCGGGCTTCCAGCGTCGGCTGGGCGGATTCGACCAGCCCCGACACTCCGATGGTTCCCTCCACCAAATCGGGAAGCTGCATAGTTTGCGTTTTCAAAGCCGACGATCGTCAGCGCCCGGCGAAGTGCATCCGGCCGATTGAAGATAGGTGCGTGAAGTTCGGGTGCGGCGACCCGACACGAAGGCTGGCTTGCACAGTCTCACTGGCTTTGCACCTTCTCTTCACCTGGCTCTCACCGCGATGGACGATCCTGGCAAGAACTGGTTTCGTCGGTCCACGGCCAATTGAGCATGAATTCATGAGCCAGATGGCGCCGCAGCGCAGCTGCCCCCCGGATTGGTGGCTGGTGCTCTCGAAATTCTGCCGGCAGGGCACCGCCATCGCGGCGCTGGCGCCGAGTTCGCGCTGGCTGGCGCTGGCGCAATTGCGCGGAATCGATTTCGAGAAGGCGCGGTGCATCGTCGAACTGGGCGCGGGCACGGGCCCGATCACGGCAGCGTTGCTGAGCGCGGTCCGGCCAGGCTGCCGGGTGGTGGTCGTCGAACGCGACCGCGATTTCTGCCAGCGGCTGCGACAGCGCTTTCCGCAA
>JAGVLI010000988.1 GCA_020054355.1 Planctomycetales bacterium
CGATCTCGACAGCGGCACGGCCGTCGTCACCACGGTGCGCCGGCCGCCCTTCAGCCCAACGATGTCGTAGTTCAGCGAACCCCGGCCGCCCTCGCAAATGGAGGCGTGGAACTCCCAGAAGCGCTGCTGGTGTTCGGGAGCGATGACTTGCAAGACCTTCCGGCCGAGCACCTGTTCCAGCCCATCGGCTTCCAGCATCTGCAAGCCGGCCCGATTGATTTCCAGCAGGGTGCCGTCGGGGTGGACGAGCTTGATGCACTCGGGCGAGGTCTCGATGATGGCGCGCAGGTGCTGCTCGCTTTCGCGCAGCGCCTGGGCGGCCCGCTGGCGTTCGGTGACGTCGCGCGCCGTCAGCAAGCCCAGGGGTTTGGGCTGGACGTGCAGCCGGGAAATGGTGAGATTGACCGGCACCCACGGCCCCTGCTTGGTCCGCAGGAAATAGCCCTCCTGCGAGTGAAAGACCCCGCTTTGCTCGCAGGCGGTTTTCATGCGCTGCTTGTGGCCGGGAGCGCTGTAGCGGAACAGCGAACTCATCGGCATCCGGGACAGTTCCTCGATGCCCCAGCCGGTCAGCCGCTGGGCGGCGGGGCTGGCCCGGACGATCGCCTCGCTCACCGGATCGAAGAGGAACAGCGCGTCGCCGGATTCCTCGAACAGGGCTTGCGCGAGTTCCGCGGTATAGGAGTTCATCGGTAAAGACCTGCAACCTCGGAACGGCTTCGAGGAAGGTCGCTCGGCAATGCAGGCCGCAAGTTCGTTGCTTGGCCATCAGTGCCACGCGCCAGCGGTGTGGAAGCTGGCCCTGCAAAGGATGCTGAAGCATAACGCGCCCGGCCGAGCTTTGCCAAATAATCGGCAGTCTCGTCGGAGGCCGCCGCTGGCGGCTGCGCAAGCCGCGGCGCGCGAAACCGCCAGCGGGATTGGCTCTAATCGTTCTCTCATTCTTGCGAAAAACGCGCCCCAGCCGGTTGACCCGCTTGCTGTCCTGCGGATAGATTGTTTCTGGAAGACCCTGCCAGGTACATTCCATTTCACCCCCCAAGGGAGCCAGAGTCATGCGTTTTGTCAACCGGCGAGAGTTCCTCCACGAATCCGCCCTGTGGTCGGCGGCAGTGGCTGCCGTCAGCGGGTTGCGCGTCCCATTCGTCGAGTCGGCCGCGGAAAAGGCTGGCGACGTCAACAGCCAGCTGCGTGTCGCCGTCATCGGCGTCAAGGGTCGGGGCCGCGATCACCTCACCGGCTTCGCCGGCAAGCACAACTGCCTGGTGACCACGGTTTGCGACGTGGACACCGCGTTCGCCGATCCCGCCATCAAGATCGTCGAGAAGGCGCAGGGCAAGGCCCCCAAGTTCGAGCAAGACCTGCGCAAGGTGATGGAAGACAAGAATATCGACATCGTCTCCATCGCCACCCCGAACCACTGGCATGCCCTGGCCGCCATCTGGGCCATGCAGGCCGGCAAGGACGTCTACGTCGAGAAGCCGGTCAGCCACAACGTCAGCGAAGGCCGGCGGATCGTCGAGGCGGCCCGCAAGTACAACAAAATTTGCCAGACCGGCACGCAGAGCCGCACGAATGCCGGCATGCGGCAATCCATCGATTACGTCCGCTCGGGCAAGCTCGGCAAGGTGACGCTGGCGCGGGGCCTGTGCTACAAGCCGCGCGGCTCGATCGGCAAGGTCACGGGCGAGCAGCCGATTCCCGGCACCATCGATTACGATCTCTGGTGCGGGCCGGCGCCCAAGAAGCCCTTGACGCGGAAGAACCTGCACTACGATTGGCACTGGACCTGGGACTACGGCAACGGCGACCTGGGCAACCAGGGCATCCACGAGATGGACAAGGCGCGCTGGGGCCTGGGCAAGAATGAGATGCCCAAAAGCGTGCTGAGCCTCGGCGGCCGGTTCGGCTACGTCGATGACGGCGAGACGGCCAACACGCAGCTCTGCTTCTTCGATTACGGCGACAGCCAGCTGATCTTCGAGGTGCGCGGCCTGCCGACGAAAGACCTGCTCGGCGCCAAGGTCGGCAACATCTTCTACGGCAGCGAAGGCTACCTGGTGTGCCCGTCCTACGACACCGGCGTCGTCTTCTCGGCCAAGGGCGAGAAGCTGGAGACCTTCAAGGGCGGCGGCGATCACTACGGCAACTTCGTCACGTCCGTGCGCAGCCGGAAGCACGCCGACCTGAACGCCGACATCGTCGAAGGCCATCTCTCCAGCGCGCTGTGCCACCTGGGCAACGTCAGCTACCAGCTGGGCACCCAGGCCCCGTTCACGGCCGGGTCGAAGGCGTTCGGCGACAACAAGGAAGCCTTCGAGACCTATCAGCGGATGCAGGAGCACCTGAAGGACAACCAGACGCCGGTGGAAAACGGTCAGGTGCGCGTCGGCCGGAAGCTGAACATCAATCCGACGACCGAAACTTTCGTCAACGACGCGCAGGCCGACAAGCTGCTGACGCGGGAATACCGCAAGGGCTTTGAAGTGCCGGCGAAGCTGTAAACTGTGTTCGTCAACGTTTAGCCGCGAGCCGCAGACGGGCGTTTCAAAGCGCTCGCCATGCGGCTCGCGGCTAAACGTTTCTGAATTCCGAAAATAACTGGATTGTTCCGGCTGCCGGCTGGCACTATAGACAAACTTCCAGCCACCAGGAGGGGCGGTCATGTCTGCGATGCCATTGGGTCGGATTCTCGGTCAACTGCGGCAGTGGCAGGACGACGGGGCGCTCGAACCCTTGAGCGACGGGCAGTTGCTGGAGTGCTTCCTTCAGCGTCAGGAAGGGGCAGCCTTCGCTGCCCTGATGCGGCGACACGGCGGCATGGTGCTCGGCGTGTGCCGGCGGATTCTCGAACAGGTTCAGGACGCGGAAGATGCTTGCCAGGCCACCTTCCTGGTCCTGGCCCGGCAAGCGGGCCGAATTGCCAAGCGCGACTCCGTGGCCAGCTGGCTGCATGGCGTGGCGCGACAGATC
>JAGVLI010000676.1 GCA_020054355.1 Planctomycetales bacterium
GCGACCGTTACGGCCGGCACAAGTTCGGCCAGAGCGTGCTGCTGGCCCGCCGGCTGATCGATGCGGGCGTGTCGCTGGTGCAAGTGAATTGGCCGCGCGAACCGGGCGACATGCAGTCGGGCAACCCGCTCTGGGACACCCACTCGAAGAACACGGAACGGCTCAAGAACACGCTGATGCCGCAATGGGACCAGGCGTTTTCCGCGCTGCTGGAAGACCTCGACAGCCGGGGGCAGCTGGCGGAAACCTTGGTGGTCTGCCTGGGCGAATTCGGCCGGACGCCGAAGATCAACAGCAATGGCGGCCGGGACCACTGGGGCGGCGTTTTCTCGGCGGCACTGGCTGGCGGCGGCATTCGCGGCGGGCAGGCGATCGGTTCATCCGATGCCAACGGCGCATTTCCCAAGGATGGTGCTTTGCAGCCGCAAGACCTGGCCGCCACCATCCTGCATTGCCTGGGCATCGCGCCGGACACGGAAATTCACGATCGTGTCGGCCGGCCGGTGGCGGTGTGCCGGGGCACAGTCATCCGGCAGGCCATCGAGGGGCCGATCCGGTGAAGGAAACCCGCGCGGCCCGCCTGCGGAGCGCGCACCCTGGCCGGGTGGGCGGGGGAAAACCGCCTGTGCGTGAGATAGGATGAGACGACTCTGTTTCGAGCATGGCAAATCGAGGTGCGTTGTGTCAAGCCTGGCAGGAGCCGCCGGCGGCGATGTCGGCAAAGGTCATGGACCCTCCAGCGGATCGTTCTCGACGTCGTCGATCAGATAGTTCAGGTCTTCGACCGTCCCGGTCCAGGGAACCAGTCCGTAACCCCGTCGGCTACGGCCGCTCATCGGCTGAATGCTCACGCGCACCCGCTCCTGCTCCAGAAGCGGCAATGGCTTGTCCAGTTTCAGGACCCCGTTTTCATAGGTGGCTTCGACTTCAATCGCCATGGATCAGCCCTCGTCTTCCTCGCGCAGTTTCGCCAGGATGCTGTAGTCCTCCAGCGTCGTGGTGTCGCCGGTCGTCGCCTTGCCGCTGGCAATGTCGCGCAGCAGCCGGCGCATGATTTTGCCCGAGCGCGTCTTGGGCAGTGCCTCGCTGAAGCGGATTTCGTCCGGCCGGGCCAGCGCGCCGATTTCCTTGGTCACATGCTCTTTCAGTTCTTTCTTCAGTTCCTCGGTGGGCGACTGCCCGGCTTTGAGCGTGACGAAGCACGAAATACCCTCGCCCTTGATGTCGTCGGGCTTGCCGACCACGGCGGCTTCCGCCACCTTCGGGTGATGCACCAGCGCGCTTTCGACCTCCATCGTGCTGAGGCGATGGCCCGCGACGTTCAGCACGTCATCGACCCGGCCCATGATCCAGAAATAGCCGTCCTCGTCCTGGCGGGCGCCGTCGGCCGTGAAGTAGCAGTGCGGCACCTGGCTCCAGTATTGCAGCTTGTAACGCTCGTCGTCGCCGAAGATGGTCCGCATCATCGCGGGCCAGGGCTTGCGGACCACCAGCAAGCCGCCGGCGTTGGCGGGCACCGGGTTGCCCTGCTTGTCCACCACCTCGGCCACCACGCCGGGGAAGGGCCGGGTCGCCGAGCCAGGCTTGGTCGGGATGGCGCCGGGCAGCGGCGCGATCAGGATCATACCGGTTTCGGTCTGCCACCAGGTATCGACGATCGGACAGCGGCCGCCGCCGATCAGGTCGCGATACCAGATCCAGGCTTCCGGGTTGATCGGCTCGCCGACGGTGCCCAAGAGGCGCAGGCTCGACATGTCGTGGCCCTTCGGCCAGTGGTCGCCCCACTTCATGAAGGCGCGGATGGCCGTCGGCGCGGTGTAGAAGATGTTGACGCGATACTTCTCGATGATTTCCCAGAAGCGGTCTTCCTTGGGGTGGTTCGGGGCGCCTTCGTACATGACCGTGGTTGCCCCGTTTGCCAGGGGACCGTAGACGATGTAGCTGTGCCCCGTGACCCAACCGATGTCGGCGGTACACCAGTAGGTGTCGTCTTCCTTGAGGTCGAAGACTAGCTGGTGCGTCAACGAGGTGCCCAGCAGGTAGCCGGCCGCGGTGTGCAGCACGCCCTTGGGTTTGCCGGTCGAACCCGATGTGTAAAGAATGAAGAGCGGATGTTCGCTGTCGAGCTGTTCGGCCGGGCAGTCGGCGGAAGCGTCGGCCATCAGGTCGTGCCACCAGAGGTCGCGGCCTGCTTTCATGTTCACTGCCTGGTTGCAGCGGTTGTAGACGATGCACTTCTCGACCGTGGGCGACTTTTCCAGCGCCGCATCCACGTTTTGCTTGAGCGGCACGACCTTGCCGCGCCGCCAGCCGCCGTCGGCCGTGATGATGAGCTTCGACTTGGCGTCGTTGTTGCGGTCGGCGACTGCCTCCGCGGAGAAGCCGCCGAAGATCACCGAATGCGTCGCGCCGATGCGGGCGCAGGCCAGCATGGCGATCACTGCTTCCGGCACCATCGGCATGTAGATCGTCACCCGGTCGCCCTTTTGAGTGCCGATCTTCTTCAGGGCATTGGCGAACTTGCACACTTCGCGGTGCAGGTCCTGATACCGTAACACCCGGCTGTCGCCCGGTTCGCCTTCCCAGATGATGGCGGCCTTGTTCTTGCGGGCGGTGGTCAGGTGGCGGTCGAGGCAGTTGTAGCTGGCGTTAATCTTCCCGCCGACGAACCACTGCACGAACGGCTCGTTCCAGATGCAGACCTTGTCCCAGCGTTTGAACCAGCTGAGCGACTCGGCCTGTTCGCTCCAGAAGCCGTCGGGGTCGTCCTTGGCGCGCTGCCAGAGTTTCTCGTAGTCGGCCAGGCTCTTGACATGCGCCTGCGCGGCGAACTCGGCCGGCGGCGGGAATTTTCGGGTTTCCTTCAGAACGCTGGTGATATTCGCGGCACTCATCGTCCTATGATCCTTTGCCTGGGAGGAAGCGCGGATGCGACCCCCGGAATTGTAAACCGGAATCGAGGGATTGGCCATCCGCCAGCCGCTGGCCGCTGGCCGCTCGCGGCTGCGCACAACCTCCCGTTGGCCGGAAACCGCGTCATGTGGTATAATTTTCTCCACCGAGGGCTTGAGGATTGTGCGCAAGCGGGGTATCATTTCCTCTGCTTGCCCTTCCACCTTTCACGCTTCGTTGGCTGCTCTCGCGAGTTCGGGTGGACATCGACGCGGCGGCACACCTCACGCGGGGCCGTGAGGCAGGCCATTCGACCGAGGAGAACCTATGCCTTTGCGGATGCGCGTTCAGGACAAGGAGCCGATTGCCTCGGCCCTGCGTCGCTTCAAGAAATTGCTGGAGCGGAGCGGTCTCCAGAAGGAACTGCGGAAACGGAAGCACTACGAGAAGCCCTGCGAGGTTCGCCGCCGGGCCAAGCTCCGCAAGCAAAGCGCGATCCGCAAAGCTTCCCTCAAGCCCCCGACCGGAACTTGAGCACCATGCGCCCATCCCTTCCCCCGCTGCGCCGCTTTCGGCCTGGCGTTCCCGCGCCCGAGGAGCATTCCCATCAGTACTTCCGCTGAATCTTCGCGGCCCAACGACGTGCCGGTTGCTCCTGCCGTGAAGCCCCTGGCGTCCGGCTTGCCGGTCTGGATCACCAGCGTCCCCTTTATTCTCATCCATGTGGCCTGCCTGGGGGTCATCTGGACCGGCTTCACCTTCACCTGGGTGGGGCTGGCGCTCTGCGGCTTCTGCTACTTCATCCGCATGTTCGGCATTACCGCCGGCTACCATCGCTATTTCTCCCATCGGACCTACAAGACCTCTCGGCCCTTCCAGTTTGTCATGGCCTGGCTCGGCTGCATGTCCCTGCAAAAGGGGCCGCTCTGGTGGGCAGCGCACCATCGCAACCATCACAAGTATTCCGACACCGAGAAGGACGTGCATTCCCCGATCACCGGCACCTTCTGGTGGTCGCACCTCGGCTGGCTGTTCGACCCCCGCAACGAGGAAACCGACTGGGAAGGCATCCACGATTTCGCGAAGTATCCCGAGCTGCGCTGGCTGAACACCTACCACTGGGTGCCAGGCATCACCCTGGCGGTAATCTGCTGGCTGGTCGGCGGCCTGGCGGGCTATCTGCAAGCCGAAGCGGCCTTCTCCGTCATGGGCGCCTGGAGCGCCCTGGTGATCGGCTTCTTCTGGAGCACGGTGCTGCTCTACCATGGCACCTTCGCGGTCAACTCGCTGTGTCATATTTTCGGCACCCGCCGTTATGCCACCACCGACCAGAGCAAGAACAACTGGTGGGTGGCCCTGTTCACCCTCGGCGAAGGCTGGCACAACAATCACCATCACTATCAGAGTTCCGCCAACCAGGGCTTCTTCTGGTGGGAACTGGACGTTAGCTACTACCTGATCCAGACGTTGGCCCTGTTCGGGCTGGTCTGGGACGTCCGCAAGCCTCCCCGGAACAAGAAATACGTCGGTTTTGAAGAGCCGCAATCGAGTTTTCCGACGATGGCCGGTTCGTAGAACCGTTTACGGTTTGGCAGGCTCAATCGCGACGAACCGGGGGACGACCTCCCGGTTCGTCGTGTTTTCAACAAGGTTGAAGAGGGCGGATCGTGACAACGACCGAGACCTTGCCGCTGAGTGTCTTGTTCGAACGCGACGAGACGGCCTGGCTTGAGATCATGGCACACTTGGCCGCGGAAGGCCGGTACGCGGAGATGGACCATTCAAACCTGAGCGAGTACCTGGCGGACATGGCCAAAAGAGACCGGCGGGAGGTGTCCAGTCGGCTGGTCACTCTGCTCGCGCACCTGCTGAAATGGGACCATCAACCGGACCAGCGCTGTGGGTCTTGGCGGGGGACGATCCTGGAGCAACGACGCGAACTCCGCAAACTGTTGGAGAGTGGCACGCTGCACAATCACGCCCTGTCGGTCCTCGCGGAAGCCTACGCCGACGCGCGCAAGCAAGCGGCCGCCGAGACGGAGTTGGCGCGAGGAACATTTCCGGTCGAGTGTCGTTGGGATTTGGAAACGCTGCTTGCCGACGACGAAGACGCCGCATCGGACGCTGCGCCCGACCGCGCTACCTGATCTTGCGCTAAGCGGTTGTCAAGACGACGTGTAAGGCGGTTCAACGTGGGTGTCCTGCTTTTCCGGTGGCAGTCATCAGGAACAGTTCACCGCGTTTCGCCGGAAGCAGCACTACAGCGATCCTGAGGTCACAACAGTGGCAGAGGTGTTCGGCGATCCGACGGATTTCGCCATCGAGGCTGGTGTCGAGTCGGATCGACACACGGCAGCTACCGTTTGGGGCCACATGCGCGTGTGGTGTCGTGGAGTCGCGCTCGGAAACCTCGACGACCGGTACTGTGGGCTGTACCAGGCCTACAGCGAGTTCGTCAGGCTAACCGCGAACCTCGATAGCCTCTGGGCCGACGAATTGACCGGCCTGGACGATGTGTCAGCTTGGAACTTCCTGGACGGGATGCTGTACGGCTACCACGGCGATATTGAACTGGCTGACGAGCGGACACTAGAGGAGTGCGAGCGGGATGCCGCCAGATGGGGGCCGTTCAACTTTCTCACCAACTGGGGTGAACAGTTTGACGGGTACAAGTCGTTCCTTCTGTGTCCGCCGGGCGACTTGGCGCGCGTGCTGTCCCGCCGCTTGCCCGAGCACATGGGCTGCGGTGTGTCGGTGGCCCAGCGGGGTATAGTTGAGGCTACGGCAGATTTCGCGCAGTGGTTCGAGGCCGAATCGCGGCGACTTCACGTCCCATGCCATCGTTTAATCCGCCGGCGCGATTAGCCCCAATACCGTTTACGTTTCGCGTAAGTCACAGTCCTCTGATACCTTGGGGTTGCCACACACCAAAGTTCAGAGGAGCTGTGACGATGCCACGACAAGGATGTCCGACGACGGTACCGGCACTGGGTCCGGTGGAATTGGAGCGCCTGGCGGGACTCCAGCAGTTTATCGGCACCGACCGTCTGCAACAAGTGTTGCACGCCACCGGCCGCCACAACCGCAGCCACTGCCAGCTGACGCACCAAGTCATGCTTTGGGTCGTTCTCGCCATGGGCATCTTGACCAATTTGCCGATCCGGGAAGTCTTTCGCCATGCGGCCCACCTGCCAACGGGCCGGCGGCTGCCGGGGCGCGCC
>JAGVLI010000100.1 GCA_020054355.1 Planctomycetales bacterium
ACCACCCTCATCGTGGTTCGTGGTCCGCACAGCGGACCCTACGAATTGCCCGCTCACGGTCTAGCAGGACTTGTCGTCACTCGCCATTCTTCAACGGCGCCGGCGTCGCCGGCTTTTCGGCCGAGCTGGCAGTTGTCCGATTGACGCCAGGGGTATCTGGCGTCAGCTTGGCGATGAACTCGGGCAGCTCCACGCCGCCGATGTCCTTCATCACCTGCATCATGGGCGGCATCGACCGCGCCAGGTTTTGCAGGAAGTTGGCGGTGTTCGAGGTGCCGTTGCCATTGGCCCCGCCGTTCTCCCAGACGATCACCTTGTCGAACTTGATGTTCGAGATGGCCTGCGCCGCCGACTTGGTCAGGGCGTCCATGTGTTCGAGCATCAGCAGCTGGAACGCTTGCTGCGAGCCACCGCAAGCATCGATGATCCGCTTCAAGCCGTCGCCCTTCTTGGCCATGATTTCAAACTGGCCGCGCGCCTCGGCATCGAGCCTGGCGAAGGTCGCCGCCGCCTGGCCTTCCGCCTCGATGCGCCGCTTTTCGGCTTCGGCTTCCGCCTCGACGATGGTCTTGGCCTTCTGCGCCTTGGCGGGGGCTTCCAGTTCGGCCCGGCGCTCGGCCTCGATCCGTTCGGCATGGGCCAGGGCCGCCTTGGCCATGGCGCGGTTCTGCGCCTCTTGCACGGCCGCTTCCGCTTCGCGCTTGCGGGTTTCGCCGAGCTGATACGCCTCGGCCTGCTTCACCTGCAAGGCAGCCTGCGCTGCCACCACCTGGGCCTGGGCCTGGTTTTCGCCGGTGATCGCCTTGGCATTGGCATCCGCCACGGCAATACGCATCGTCCGCTCGGCATCCTTCACCTGGGCTTCGCGCTCGAAGGCGGCGTTCTGCTCGCCGACCTTCTGCTCCTTGTCCAGCTGGGCGATCTTTACCGCCTGCTGCCGTTGGGCTTCCTTGATCTGGGCGTCGCGTTCCAGGGCAGCGGTCTTCTCGCCGACCTGCTGTTCCTTCTCCAGCTGGGCCAGGCGGACGATCTGCTCGCGCATGGCCTCGCGGGTGCCGATCTCGCGCAGCTTGTGGGCGTTGGCCACGCTGATCGCCCGTTCGCGCTCGGCCTCGGCCACGCCGGTTTGCCCGTGCCGTTCCTGCTGGGCCACGTCGATAGTCGCCTGCTGGATGGCCTGCGAAGCCGCCTTCCGGCCGATGGCCTCGATGTACCCCGATTCATCGGTGATATCGGTGATGTTGACGTTAATCAGCACCAGGCCGATCTTCTTCAGTTCGGGTTCCAGCGAGAGCTGGATGCTTTCCAAAAACTTGTCGCGATCCTTGTTGATCTCCTCGATGTGCATCGAGGCGATCACTTGCCGGAGCTGGCCGAAGATGATGTCGCCGGCCTGCTGCTTGATCTCCTCCGTGCAAAGCCGCAGCAGGCGGATGGCGGCGTTGTTCATCACCGCCAGGTCGGTGCCGATGGCCACGGTGAACACGCTCGGCACGTTGACGCGGATGTTCTCCGCCGACAGCGCCCCCTTCAGCGGGATTTCGATCTGGATCGGCTCCAGGCTGAGGAAGGCATGATCCTGGATCAACGGCCAGACGAAGGCGGCCCCGCCGTGGACGCACTTGGACGTATTGCCGCCCGCCACCTTGCCGAAGATGACCAGCACCTGGTCGCTCCGGCAACGCTTGTAGCGCTTGGCCAGCAGCAGCATGAAGCTGGAAAAGACGATCAGGACGGCAACGACCAGGAGGATCCAGAACGGAAACTCAAAGTCCTTGCCCGGCAACTGCGGACGACTCTGGGCCAACAGCATGGCGAGGTGCATGGTCATACTCCCGGTTGGGTGGCGGGCGCGACTTCAACGGTGTCGGGGCCGACCACGGCCGTCACCACGATGGCAGCGCCGGTCGGCAGCGCCGCCGTCGGCGTGACGGCCTGATATTCGACGGTGCGATTCTGCAAATTGAGCGTCACCTTCCCCGCCCCCTTCTTGCCGGCGGGAATGGTGAGGTAGACGGTGCCATTCAACCCGACGGCCCGCTCGATGCGCACGGTGCCATCGGACTTGAGCCGGTGCAAGAGCTTCATCAGGTACGAAACGCCGAGCAGCGCCCCCATCCCGGACACGGCGGCAAAGGCGAAAGCCACCGGCTGCTCCATGTGGAAGTTGGCGGTCCCGGTCAACCCGGCCAGGCCGAAGAAGGTCAGCGCCGCCACGACGCTGCGAAACGTCAGCACGCCGATGAACCAGCTGGCGTCGGCATCGTGGCTGCCGTGCGCGTCGTGGTGATCGCCGCCGACATCGTGAACGTCGGCGCCCACGTCGTGATGATCGCCGAAGCCCAGCAGACCGAGCAGGAACTGACACAGCAACAGGGTGCCGCCGACGACAGCGCAGCCGAGATAGATGGTTTCCGTCATGGCGTTATCTCCCCCGCTGGAAAGGAACTACGGCACCCGGTTCCGTCCGGGAAGATGGGATCGCTCCATCAAACTCCGCCCAGCCGTTCAGGTCAAGCATTCCGCCAGGTTATTCGCTCCGATTCGCGGAATCTCGCCGCGCCGACCGAAAAAAGGCGAGTTTTCCACGCCCCCGCGGTTCATCGTTTCACGGACCGGGTCATATCCGCATCGTTTCGTGAAACGAATGAAACGAATGAAACGCAAGTCCTGGCGACCTTGTGCCGCCAACCGTTCCCCAACGGAACAGCTCTTGAATGTATACAAAAGTATATTAAAATGGAATTCGAGCAAAGATCGGGCAAGTTTTTGGTTGACAGATATGATACGCCGACGTTGTTAATGGACCAAACTGCCGAACCTGGACCCGCGCGTTCGGCAGCTGAAAGGAAACACGGATGCTCTACCTGGAATGCGAAATCCGGAAACCGGCTGGGCTGCGCGACACCGACGTGATCGCGGTCGTAGCGGACCACCGTGGCAATCGGGAACAAATCCAGGTCGAACGCAGCTTCCTGGTGAACCGCAGCAATCGACATTTCCTCCCCGTTTGGGGTGTAGCCCAGGATCAGAACAAGAAGCTGGTCGAGGTGGAGTTGCCCCAAGAGTCGGCAGGCGGCACCAGCCGGATTTGGGTCAGTGCGGAAAAGGTCTTCTACCAGCAAGAAGAAGTGTTGACATGATCTTGTCCGACCGCGAGATCCAGGCCGCGCTGCGCCGCAAGGCGATCACCATCACCCCGCCGCCTCCGGACATTGAAGCGGAGCCGGAGCCAGGGGAGAAATCGCCCTGGGCATCGACGACGCTGGACCTTCGGTTGGATAGCGAACTGACCGTCTGGAAGAAGGAAAAGAAGGGCGCCGACGTGAAGTTCGAGCCGCCCGACGATCCAGACTTCGATTTCGACTTTCTGCTCAACCGCTACGCCGAACGCTTTCACATCCCCGAAAACGGCTTCTACTCTCTCGAACCGCACAGCTTCGTGCTCGGCTGGACTTACGAACGGATTCAGCTTCCCTCGCTGTCCAGGCTGGCGGCCCGCGTGGAAGGCAAGAGCAGCCTGGCGCGTCTCGGCATCGGCGTCCACGTTACCGCCCCGACCATCCACGCCGGTTTCGGCGTGAAACTACACGATCCCGCCTACACGGGCGCGCAGATTCGACTGGAGATTTTCCATCACGGCGAGTACGCCGTGAAACTGAAATACAAGATGAAAATCTGCCAGCTGGTGTTCGAGGAGGTCCACGGCACGCCGCAACGAGGCTATGAACTGCACGGACGATTCGCCGTACAGGGAGCCACGCCGCTGCCGCCGCCATAGCGCCACAGTTTAGGGGAACACAACGGGGTCGGGGGACCACAAAAGGGGCGGGAGTCGATTCCCGAAATCGACTCCCGCCCCCTTTATCCCGCCTTTTCGCTTGATCGCCGGCGCGACTGTGCAGCTCGCCTCCGGCAGTGTGACCTGCCGCTTTTTTCTTGTTCTGGCAGCTTTTTCTTGGTTTTCTTGTCGTTGCTTTCTGCTCTTCGCAACGGCAAGCAGACTAGCGCTCGATTCCTGCTCGCCCGAAAAAGCAGTTTGGTTGCATCCCAGTCCCTCTCGGAAGCAAACTATGGCGAAACGCAATCCCAACGGAGGAGCAGCGGCCCCGATCCCCATTCGCAATGGCGCACCCAGCGACCGCCCTGCGCTCACGATCAAGACCGACGAGAAAGGGCGCATTTTCTCCCACGTCCGCCAAAAGTGGCTGGTCGAAACTCCCGAAGAGCGAGTCCGCCAAGCCTATGTCGTCACCTTGCACAACGAGTATGGCTTCGGCCTAGACCAGATGGACGAAGAGTTGCACGTCGCCGGCCGGGGATCGGCCAAAGCGCGGGCCGACGTGGTGCTCTGGCGCACGGCTCAGGACAAGGTTGATAGCAAGGCCCCGCTCATCGTCGTGGAATGCAAAGCTGACAATATCACCATCCAGGCCGCTGACTACGCCCAAGGCGAAGCCTATGCGCTCTACTGCAACGCCCCTTTCTTCGTCACCCACAACAACCGCGAAACGCGGTTCTGGCGCACGCGCAAAGAGAAAATGCCGGGGAACGTCGAGGAAATCGAGAACATTCCCCATGCCGATGCCAGCGACAAGGACATTCAGGAACTCATTGCGAAGCTGAAGACCTTCAAGGAAGATGAATTCGCCGACCTGCTCCATTCCTGCCACAACGTCATTCGCAATCGCGAGCACTTGGACCCGGCTGCAGCCTTCGACGAAATCGCCAAGGTACTGTTCGTCAAGGTGTGGGTGGAACGCGAGATGAAGGCCAAGCGGCGGCGCGTGAACCTGTTCACAGCCGACTATCTGGACGAACAACTTGGCACGCACCCGCTCAATGACCTGTTCCAGCGGACCAAGGAAGCTTTCGCCGACGACCGCATCTTTGGTGGGGACGACCGTATCAACGTGAAGCCAGCCACAGGGCGGGAAATCGTCCGCCTGTTGGAACGCTACAACCTCTGGGCACGAAGTCGGTAAAGTGACGTGCCATTCTCACAAAGCGGGCGAGAAATGAGGACGCAGCTCGTTTTCCGGGCCGGGCCACGATGGCGTCGATTCTATCCCTGGTCCGCCGCTGCCGCCTTCCACGTGCTACGGCCCGATCTCGGTAATGATCGTCAGGCCGGCAACGCCCGCGTAGTCCTCGGCGTTATGGGTGACCAGCGGGACGCCTGCGGCCAAGGCGGTGGCCGCGATCCAGGCGTCGGCACCGTCGATGGGACGGCCGCTCCGCCGGGCAGCGTCCATCGCTTCGCCCCACCAGCGGCACAAAGCCCGATTCGCATAGGCGATGACGAACTGCTGGACGTGATGATCCAGACGGCCACGACGGGCCGCTCCCCACTTGCGCTGCACTGCCCAGCGGTCCAACTCCGCCAGCGTCATGAACGAGATCACGCAGGTCTTGCCCTGCAAGTGCGCATCGTAGAGCGGCGCGCGTGTGTCGCGCTTGAATTGATAGGAGACGACGTCCGTATCGACGACGACGGCAGCCATCAGAGCGCTGGCCTCCGCTGGCCCTCTTTGCGCCACTGCCGCACGGCCTGGACGAAGTCATCGGCGGTCTCGTCTTCCGGCCAGAAGTCGGCAACCAGGTCGTTGGGGTTGCCGAGGGGCTGGACGCCCTGCTCGGCGGCGAGGGCTTCCAGGTCGAGCCGGTCTTGCGGGCGCGAGGGTTGTTTGGGTTTCCGGCGCGGTGTTTGCGATTTGCGGACCATGACGCTCGCCTCCTGAACCAACGCATGCGATTTCAAGCCGCCCGGACAGCGCCTAATGCCAGTATTGCATGTTTTCAGGCCGTCGCCCAGGGCAGGTCCCTGCCAGCGGCGGCATGTTCCACCGATCCAACTTGAAAAGGCATCTCGCAATCGCCTACCGACTCCCCGCACGGCGTACTGCGATTGCGGCAAACGGCGGCGCGATGATGCAAGAGCAGGCGGGGGATATTGGCGGTTTGGCTCACTGAGCCAAGTGACTTGGCTTGGCTCAGCGACAATCGTTGCTCTGCTTTCAGGTCGGCTGCCAGACGAGGACTTCGCCCTTGCCTGGCACCGAGGAATCGCCGGTGAAGCGTTGATAGGCGCCGCCTTGCACTGCGTCGGGGATGAGGAAATCCAGCGAGCGCAGGTAGCGGGTGTAGAGACGCAGAAACGTCGGTTGATCGGTGCAGGCGTGCTGGATGGTGGGCCGCAGACGGAGGGGCGTCTGCGAGACGGTGGCGCCGCCTTTCATCTGCAAGCCGGCGAAGTGACGACGCCGCTTGTTCATGGTGGAACCTCCGTTCAGGCTATGCTCACCCGAACGGGGCGTTCTTCCAGATTCGACTGAGGCAAAACAATCTGTTCTGCTGCAAACCCCGCCTCCTATAATGAAGGCAACTTTTCCCAGGGGGCGGCACATGACTTCCACTCTTCGTATCGCGTTCTTCATCTGCGCAGTTGGATTGACGTCGGTCCAGGCGGCCGACGATCCTGCCTGGAAGGCAGCCAAGGAAAGCTACGATTACGCGCCGGCCATGAAGAAGGCGGCCGCCAATTTCAAGGGCACGCCGGGCGTCTTCGTCCACCTCGGCGATTCGATCACTTACGCCAACCAGAACACTGCCTGGGCGCGCGGCGGGCAGGGCCAGTCAGCCGAGGAAAAAGCCTTCTTGCAGTGGAGCCATGCCGGCAAACGCAACGACTCCGATGGCTGGTGGCTGGCGTCGGTGGATGTGCCTTCGGGACGCAGCCACACGGCCGCGAGCGGCGTGCGCGCCGATCAGTTCCTCCAGGGCGGCAAGGGCGGACTGCCGGCCTTGGCGGAGATCATCAAGAAGTACAATCCGCAACTGGCGCTCTACATGCTCGGCACCAACGACATCAGCGCCAATCGGCCGGTGGCGCAGTACAGCGCCGATGTGGAGAAAGCCGTCGATGCCCTGCTGGCGAACGGTACCGTGGTCATCGTTTCGACCTTGCCGCCCTATCGCGGCAAAGCCAAGCAGGTGGATGAGTACAACACGGCCCTGCGCGAGTTGGCCAAGAAGAAGCAATTTCCGCTGCTCGACCTGCATGCCGAAATGAAAGCCCGCGCCGGCGACGATTTCGAAAAAGCCTACCTGAGCAACGATGGCGTCCACCTGAGCTTTCAGCCGGCCAACGGTCCCGCCACCGAGGAAAACCTGAAGAAGAGCGGCTACTTGCTCCGCTGCTTCCTGGCGGTCCACAAGGGCATGGAGGTCAAGTCCAAGGTCTTCGCCGCGAAGTAGCCGTTGGCGGCTTTGCCTGGGTTTTCCATGCCCGACATCCCCATCGAACAGGCCATCTACGGCAACGCCGAGGCGGGCGGCTATCGCTTCCTGGCGCGCTCGCCCGGTTTTCTGGACGATTGGCTGCCGGAGGCGGAACGGCTCTGCACCGGCTTCGGCGAACGGCCGGCGGGAGTACCGTGTCCGGGTGCGGTGTTTGCCCGGCCGTTCGGTCCGAAGCACGTTGCCGTGGTGCAGGCGGCCGACCAGGGCAGCGATGACGCGCACCGACCCGGCGCGCTCGGCTTCCATGTGCTGATTCTGCCGCGCACGGACTATGCGGAATGGATCGGCGATCCCTTTGCCGTGGCCGACCGCTATCCTCCGACGTGGACGGCGCGCGGTATTTTGCCATCGCTGTCCTGGCCGGTCGAGCCGCCGCCCCGGCGCACCGTGGCGCAGGTCCAGCAAGCGCTGAAGAACGGCGACAGTCCGACGCTGCTCGGCACGGTGCAAGCCTTGATCGATTCGGGCCGGGTGGTGTTCGAGCGCTCCGCGCCGGCGGGCCAGCTGCTCCGCGACCTCTGGCTGCTGTTGCCGAACAGCAGCCGGGCCGAACTCTGGCCCGCGAGCTTCGCTTTCGGCAACGACCTGCAATTCGACGTGCTGGCGACGCCGCGCGTCGATGCGGCGCGCTTTCATGACTATCTCACCGAGGAGCAGGCCGGCGACTATCCCCAGGGCCGCTACGAACTCGGCTTGCAGATCGCCGCGGAAACCGGCGACCAGCGCGAACTCGAAGCGCTCTTCGCCCGCCGCAGCAGCCGGCAGACTTTGAAGCTGGCAGTGATCCTGCTGGTGTTTGCGCTGGTGGTGGCCCTGACGGTTCAGTTGCTCAAGCTGCCAGCGGTGAAGCGAGCGAGGGCGACATCCGCCGCAGCTCCGGGCCAGCGGATTCATTCCGGCAAACTGGCTGGTCCGGAGCTGCCTGAGCGCTATCCGCCGCTGACAATCGAAATGCGGCAACGATTGGCCGAAGCGCTGCGTCCCCTGGCGGACAAGGGCCAGCTGGAGCCGCGTCCCGAGGCTGTTTCGGTGGAACAGTTGTTGGAGGGATGGCAACAGCGGCTGACCGCCGCGGCGCAGCGCGAACCGGCTCAAGCCGACGTGGTGCTCCGCTTACAAACCATCAAGCAGCCAGGCGATGCGGAACGACATCTGCGGCTGCTGCTTTGGGCGCAGGGAATCGCGCGCTACGACGATCCGCGCTTGAATCCGGTGGAACTGGTGGAGTTACTGCAACAGAAAGTCGGTCGGCTGCCTCGCTAACGAAACGCTGAACCGCAACTTCCCGAACGATCGTTTGCGGTGGGGCGGTTCCGCGCGAAACGATCAATCAATAAAGGGATTCTCTCCTTCCCATGAGCGATAAACTGCAAGAGCGCGTGCTGGTCGTGCCGACGGCGGTCTTTCACGCGGCCGGCCTGTTTCAGGGCTTCACCGATCAGGTGGAAAAGTACCTGTCGCGCTTGCTGGACCCTGCGGTGCTGTCGTACCGGCCGCGCGCCGAGGTCGAAACCGATCCGAGCTTCAAGCAGATCGTGCCCTATGTCGTCCTGAAATGCCGCGACCGGGTGTTTCACTACACGCGCGGCAAGGCCGGCGGCGAAACCCGGCTGCGGGCGCTGCGCTCCATCGGCGTCGGCGGCCACATTGGCGAACAGGACCGCAACCTGTTCGAGGCGCCTTATCGCTCCGGCATGTTGCGCGAAGTTGACGAAGAAGTGCATCTGGAGACGACTTATCGGGAACAATGCCTGGGCCTCATCAACGACGATTCGACTCCAGTGGGCCAGGTGCATCTCGGCGTCGTGCATGTCTTCGAGCTGGCCGAGCCGAAAGTGACTCGGCGCGAACAAGCGCTGACGCGCGCCGGCTTCGCCCCGCTCGCGGAACTGCGGCAGCAACGGGAAGAATTCGAGACGTGGTCGCAGTTCGTGCTGGATGTGCTGCCATCGGATTGATGCATCAGCAAACGACTTGCTGCGCGAGCGAAAAGTGGTGAAGACTTTCACCGTGGGTCACGATTCCAATCGTGACGACTGCTAGTTCGTCACGATTGGAATCGTGACCCACGGGCAATTGCGCCAGGTGCCGGCGGCCCAACAGCATTTACCACACCGCGATTTCCAGCTCCAACTCGACGGCGAACTTTTCCTGCACCCTGCTGCGAACCAGCTCGATGAGGCGCAGCACGTCGCGGGCGGTGGCTCCGGGATGGGCGATGATGAAATTGGTGTTGCGGTCGCTGACCTCGGCGCCGCCGACGCGCGTCTTCGCCAGGTTGGCTTGCTCGATCAGGCCCGTGGCGCTGC
>JAGVLI010001035.1 GCA_020054355.1 Planctomycetales bacterium
CACGCAGGGCAGATCGCCGCCATTCAGGCAATTGCCATCGGGGCCCACGTTGATCGCGTAGTTCCCTCGAGCGTAGAAATTGTTCGTAACACCGTGGGCGGCCCCGCGCTCGAACAGTTCACCGTTGTAGGGATCGCTTGGGCACTTCATGATCGACAACTGCGTGGCCCGCGCGGTGGCGTTCGACGCATCAGAAATTGGTCGTCGAAGGTTGAATTGCCGGTGCAAAGCGCCCTGGTCCACGTCTGGCAACAACAGAATCACCCAGTTGGCGTAGATGGTGTCGGGCCGCCTCTTCGACACGACTCCCATTTGCACGCGGTCAAGAATGCCGATCGGCGCCAGACCAAAACCCAGCGGCTCCCCCTTGGGCCACCAGATCACCCCAGGCGGCAAGGTGCCAAGGCTCGCATGGTAGCTCTGCAGGCCGACGCCAAGCTGGTGCAGGTTGTTCGAACAGGCCAATCGACGACTTGTCTCTCTCGCATGCTGCACGGCGGGCAGCGTCAACGCCAACAGGATGCCGATGATGCCGATCACTACCAGCAGTTCGACAATCGTAAACCCGCGCCGGCGGGACCGCTGGTGCTCGTTCATGGGGCGCCTATCCAGTTATCCAGTGTGCAACCCGAGGCTGCTACGCGCGCCGCGCCAGCGCCCAACGTCCCAGCAGAATCCCCGCGACCAGCGCCAGGATTCCCAAGAAAACGATGAGATAGGGCAGCCCGCTCGGCGCCGCCTGTTCGATATCGGGAAGGCCGAACGCCGCCAGGCTGAACTCGTTGGCCGGTACCGGCCCCGGGACCAGTTCGGTGACTTCAAACGTTTGCACGAGCGACCGCTTGCGCGGCGGCGGGCCGCGCTCGTCCCAGTATTCGGCCCGCTTCAAGAGCGGCACGTCCTCCTCGTCTCCCGCGTAGTCCAACAGCGTCCGGATGCGCCTCTCGTTCGGGTCTTTCGTTCCCCATGAGTGCTCGCGGAGCGCCCAACAGCGGTCGGGGTAGAACGTCAACCAGCCGTAGCTGGCGGCCGGCTTGCCCTTGACCTTACGGTGTCGCTCGTAGTGGAGCGTGGCCAGGGCCGCGCCTTGCTCGTCGGTGGTCCGTTCCAGTCGGGTTATCGTCAGTTCGTCGAACTTGATTAAGTCGATAATCCGCCCGTCCAGAAAGCCATACGGGGCCGCCATCAAGGGATACCACAACCGCATCCCTTCCACGGTGTCGGCGTACCGCGCGCTGAGGTCTTCCAGCGCGTAGGACGACTGGCCGGGCCTGGCGAACACGTCGAACGAGCGCGCCGGCGTGGCCACGCTGACAGCGGTCCCGGGCCGCCGGCCCTGGCTGGTTGTCCGATCCAAGCGCAGCGATCCGCGGCCGCCGCGAAACACGACCTCCTCCTGGATATTGCTAGCGGCGTTCGGCCACGCGGTATTCGTCAAAACAGCGCTGAGGCGGAGATTGCTGTAGAACTCCTGGAGCCGGGCGGCGGCCGGGCCGTATTCCGCCAAGAATTCCTCCTTCGACACGGCGCCGGTCGGCACCGCCCCATTCGACACGGCCGCATTCGACACTGCCCCAGTGGCGAAACCGGGCCCGAGCAGCCAGGGCATCGCGACCGCGATCAGAACGCCGCCGCGGAACAGCACACAGCGCGGCGTACACAGACGGCGTAGCTTTTCCAACACGGCAGGCTCCCCGCGTGATACGAGTTTGTTACTTCCTGCAAATACAACCCCCCGTCGCCGTCGTTGCGCACCTACAAAATAAACCTGCATTGCACACCTCGCCAGACGTTTGCTGGTTACAACCCATCATGGGATCAGCAACGCATGGTAGTTGATTGTCACAGGTTATAAACTTCTCCCCCGCAGACGCGATGTCGGGCGCGCAGAGGACGCCGCCGATGGTCAAGAGCACGATCCCAACGGTCACAAGCGCCTGGGCCAGCAGGTTGCCAGCCGTCGTTGTCGTCGCCGTCATTTTAGTCGCCGTCGTTTTAGTCACTGTGGTGTCCTTTCAACTCCAGATCAGGAGACACGAAACAAAATTTCACGCTTTAGGAACGGCCGAAGAATAACTTCCTGTTTTCTTGGCCCCTCACCCTACCCTCTCCCGCGAGGGGAGAGGGGGATATGGAGAAGTTATTCTTCGGCCGTTCCTTACTCACTCGTTGTTGCGGTCGAGTCGTCGATCCGGGCCCCGTTTCGACGCGGAGACGGTCCCCTTGAAGACCAACACGATCCCCGGGCCAGGGCCATCCAAATAGAGCAGCGCGGCCGAACCAAACGGCTGTCCCGCATTGGTCTCGGAAGCCAGGGCGTGGAACAGCACGGCGCCCTTTTCGTGGGGGCCGATCCGCACGGGCAGGTTGGCGGCCGCCAGGTGGCCGCACGCGGTCTTCGCCCCGAGGATTGTCACTTCGCGCGATTGCAAATTCGTCAACTCGCAGACCACGTCGCGCCGCTCTCCGGCGGGGATTTCGCCGACCGATTTCACGAACGCTTCCGGCATCAACGCATAACCTTGAACCGAGAGGAACATCGTCCGCCAGGAACCACAGGCCAGGAGTCCCCAGATTCCGATACCGGCAACCGCCACCGCGGCGACGCTCGCCGGCCAGGC
>JAGVLI010000799.1 GCA_020054355.1 Planctomycetales bacterium
CCGAAGGCCAGCGTCACAATCGCGCCCTCGCACTGATCGGTGCGCACCTCGGTCGCGGTGAAGACACGCAACAGGTCAAGGCGTTGGCGTCGCCATGGGCCGCGCGCTGCACGCCGCCCATGCCAGTTGAGGAGGTCGAGCGCATCGTTGACGACCTCGCTGTCAAACAGCAGACGACCACGAACGGCGCGACGGCGTGGGAAGCACCGGTGCCCTTCCAGCACTACACCCTGCCGCGATTCCCGCTGGCGTGCCTGCCCGCTTGGTTGCGTACCTACGCCGAGGCGCTGGCGCTGGCCACCCAGACCCCGCCGGACATGGTGGCCATGCTGCTCCTCGCCACACTTGCCACGGCGCTGGCGAAGAAGGTGGAGGTCGTCGTCACCGACGACTATCGCGAGCCGCTGAACTTGTTCACCGTGACCGCCATGCCGCCGGGCAGTCGCAAGAGCGCGGTGTTCAGCGAGGTGACGGCTCCTCTGTTGAAGTACGAAGAGGCTGAGATTCGGCGCCTGACGCCGGTGATGGCCAAAGCCAAGACCGAGCGCGAAATCCAAGAGGCCCGCCTGGAGAAGCTCAAGGGCGAGGTGGTCAAGAGCAAGCCCGAGGAGCAAGCAAAGCTGATTCAGGAAGCCGGTAAACTCGCGGCAGACCTGGCGGTGACTCCTCTTACGTTGTTGCCGCGCCTGATCGCCTCCGACACTACCCCGGAGCGTTTGGGTACTCTGCTGCACGATCACGGTGGTCGCATGGCCGTCCTGAGTCCGGAGGGTGATGTCTTCGACCTCATGGCCGGCCGCTATGGCAGCAAGGGCATGCCGAACTTCGGCGTCTACTTGAACGGCCACGCCGGCGACGACCTGCGCGTTGATCGCGTCGGACGTGCTGCTGAGTTCGTCAAGCGGCCAGCCCTGACCCTGGGCCTCGTCGTCCAGCCGGACGTGATCCGGGGACTCGCGGACAAGCCGGGCTTTCGCGGTCGTGGTCTGCACGGTCGGTTCCTCTACTGCCTTCCCGTGAGCTTGGTGGGCAAGCGCCGGGCCGATGCACCGTCCATGCCGGCCCTGGTCCGTAGCGAGTACCACAAGAACATGCTCGCGCTGCTGTCGCTGCCCATGTCGGTTGACACGGACAAGCAGCCGCACTTCCTGGCGCTCAGCCCGGAAGCGCGCCAGCAGCAGCTTGCGTTCGCGACCTGGGTCGAGCCGATGTTGAACGAACCCGGCGGCGAACTGGGCGGCATGGGCGACTGGGGTGGCAAGCTCGTCGGTGCCGTCATTCGCATTGCCGGACTGTTGCACATGTCCGAGCATGTCACGGCCAAGGAGCCGTGGGCCATTCCGATGGAGCCGACGACGATGGGGCACGCCATCACCATCGGCAAGTACCTGATTCCCCACGCACAGGCAGCCTATGCCCAGATGGGTGCCGATCCCGTGATTGAAGAGGCCAAGGGCGTGTTAAGCTGGATTCGTAGCAAGGGCCTGACGACCGTCACGGAGCGCGAGCTGTTCGAGGGCACCAAGGGTCGCTTCAAGCGCGTGGAGCATCTGCGGCCGGCTCTTGGCGCTTTGGAGAGCCACGGCTACGTGCGGCGGCAGCCGGCACCACACCGCACCGGCCCCGGTCGCCGTCCGAGCCCAGCCTACGAGGTCAACCCGCATTGCTACTCGCACAATTCGCTCAATTCGCAGAATGACCAGGCGTCCTTCAATTCCGCGAATACTGCGAATAACGCGAATGGCATGGCCACGACCGTCGCCGCTTTCGAGGAGGGTGCGCTATGAGCGCTGTGGATCTGCTGCATGAGTTGCGTCAGCGCGGTGTTGTTCTAGCTGCCGACGGTGACCGACTTCGATACGGTGCAGCTTCGGGCGTGCTGACGCCGGAGCTGCGCCAGGCCCTCGTGGAACAGAAGGCTGACATCATCGCCCTGCTGACTGCCGAGCAGGCGGTCTTGAATGAGCGGATGGCGCCGGGACCGGAGCGCCCACATCGTCGTACCCTGCCGTCAATGGTGGCCTACGACTATCCCGATCCACCAGAGACGGCCGACGAGCCGGTGAAGCCCAACGTGCCTTCGCCTTCGGCTTCTGGTTGTGGCCCTGGCGCGGTGGACCAAGGCGATCTGCCGACGCCAGAGAAAGCCATTGCCCTTGCCGCATTCCGTCGAACTGCCCTTGCGCGGCACAAGGGCGCGTGGCCTGGGCAGCCACGCTGACGAGAAGTTCAACGTGTACTGACCCCTACCGCTGCCCATCTTCGTCGGGGTTCCTCAATCGCCGGCCCTCGTGGCTGGCGGCAGCCGTCCCGGACATCACCGGGGCGGCGGGGAGCTTCGATGTCGTCCCTGAATGCAGCGATCGAACGTCTTGCGGCAGCCATTGAACTGGCCGTACCGCTCCTGCAAAGCGTGGTCAACAGTTCTCGCCGCTGCCATGTTCCGCACGGCGGTGGCCACGCTGGTCGCAACTCTGATGGAGCATCCGCGCAGAACTCCGGGCAACTCTCTCTGGATGGCCTTCCACCTGAAGTCTCGACGGCAGAAGCGGCGAAGATCCTGGGGGTCAGCAAGGACACGGTGTTGAAGCTCAAAGACGATGGGATGCTGGAGTACCGGAACGCCGCATCCCCAAACAGCTCGCGGCCAATCTTTCTCTTTTCGCTTCAGTCAGTCCTGGCAGTGCGAACCACGTATCGAACGGACTCGCCCGCTCCACACCAGAAGTCTGAAAGCCCTCGGCGCCAGGCAGCGCCCACCAAGAAGTTCAAGCATCTGCGTCTGTCGGGCAACTAGGCTTTGCGCTCTTTGCGGGCTTCGTCGAGACGCTGCTGAGCCTGCTGCAAGTGTTCGTTGCTGAAATGCCCGTAGACTCTCTCGATCATGGCGATGCTCGTGCCCGCCATCCTCGCGACCGTGGTAATGTCGTTCCCCGCCATCAGCGCCTCGGAAATCCACAGGTGGCGGAAATCGTAGATCGAGGATTCGTCTCGAATGGGCCGCTTGAGTTGCTTGGCGAGTTCCTTCACTCGCTCGAAGCGCTTTGCGAGATGCCGTACTGACCACGCGCCGCCGTCCGAGTTCAGAAACACCTTGCCATCGCGAGGCTTTGTCTTGCAGTGCTGCTCAAAAATCTCAAACGCCTCGTCGTTGAGCGTGATGTGCCGGACCGTGGGAGTGCGCTGCGTCCGGGTTCGCTTGTGTCGCCCCAGCACGACTTGCTGTGTTCGCGGCAAGAAGTCTGCAACTTCACAGCGGGCCAGTTCGTCCGTGCGGGCGCCGGTGTGGTAGTAGCATTTCAGAAGCTCGGCGAAATCGCCGGAGCGTTTCAGATTGGCCGCTCCTACCTTCTTGATCGTCGCCTTCATGCCGAGACGGCGAAACTGGTCCAGGTCGATCTCGGCGCAGAAAAACGCACTCTCGACTTCTGCCCGCGTTATCAAGTCTGTCTCGGTCAACACCTTCGCGGGCACATGGGTGCGTTCGATGCTGGAGAAGGGACGGTAGGTCGAGGGCAAGTGGGGCGTTGGGGAGGGATGCTTCGTGGCCCAGTTCCAGCAGTGGCGGACAGACGTTTCGGCATGGAGCCGCGTCTGGGCGTTCAGGCCGTCGTCCGTCAGCTTCTTCAGAAACGCTTCCAGGTCCGCGCTCTTGACCCTGTTGGCAGGCAGGTCGGCAATGCGCTTGCCAGCCATGATGAAGTCGCCGAACCTTGAGCAGTAGATGGTCCTGGTCGTGTAGGTCTGCTTGCTGCGGTGTGCCTCGACCCATTCAAGGAACTTGTCCATCAGATCGCCTGCCGTCAAGCCGCGTCCCTTGCTGTCCTGCTTTGCGTGCTGTACACTCTGGACGTGGTCGGCGAATAGCCTTCGGGCTTCCTTGTACGGAACGTCATCGACGTTGCCGAAGTAGGTTTCGCCGCCGGCCTTGGTGAACCAGTAGACGGAGTTGCCGATCGTCTTCTTGCGGAGCCGAGGCTGAGAAGGCATGGGTCGCTACCATCGATGGGGGTAAACGATGGGGGTAACGAAACATTGACCTTCTTGATGCTACGCTGCAAGCTGAATGAAATCAAGGCTTAACGCCTTTGGGAGTGTTTGCACATCTGGTGGGGGCCCTGGTCTTCAAAACCAGTGGACGGCTTGAAGAAAGCCGTCAGTGGGTTCGATTCCCATACACTCCCGCTCGCCGCTCCAGATGCGTTATTCCCGCGTCTGGAGCGGTTTTTCTTCGATGACATATCCATGTCACTCTTGCCGGCCGCCAGTCCACCAGCGGCCGCCGGAGTTTCCAGAATTCGCTCCTGACGCGCCAAGTGAACCGGCAAGCTTTTTCCGCCCGCTTGGGCGCGTTCGTGCCCGTGGCGGCTGGCCGGGCAGCCGCGTCCTGGTCAACAACCTTGAACGGTGTAAATCGGCGTCATTTCAGGACGAACTGGCAGCCTCGATCGGCAACAGAGGTCCGTAAGCTCGGCCTGGTGAACGAAGCTCGGAGTCGCCTGGCCGGGCAGCTGCCGCCGTCAGCCCGCAACGCGCGAACGACCG
>JAGVLI010000227.1 GCA_020054355.1 Planctomycetales bacterium
GTTCGTCGGCCGCCGAGCGGCCGGCCTGGGAGGCCCGCGCTTCGGCCCCCATCCTCCGCGGCCCTGTACTATATCGCACTCGGCCTGAAGCCGCGCACGCAGTAAGCGGTAGGGCGTCTGGAGCCGCGCACGCAGTAAGCGGTAGGGCGTCTGGAGCCGCGCACGCAGTAAGCGGTAGGGCGTCTGCTTACTTCGTGCGCGGCTCCGGGCCGCGTGCAGTATAAGTATCCAGTCGGAGTGCGACGGCACTTTCGGCGCGCGCCCGGAAAAGCGACTGACGACCGTGTCCGAGTGCTTGGCGGCGGCTGGCGGTCGCGCCGATAAACGCCAGACCCACGGAAGTATTGCTTCCGTGGGTCTGGCGTTTGCTGGATCGATGGTCCGCCCGAATTACTCGGCTTTTTTCTCTTCGGCCGTCGGCGCTTCCGCCGGCTTTTCCGGTTTCTTCTCGGCCTTTTCCTCGCTCACCTTGGGCGCGGGGGCGGGCGCTGCCTTGGCCTTGGCCCGGACTTTCTTCTCGCCCTCCTTGAGCAGTTCGAGGAAAGCGGTATGGCCCGCGTCGCCCAATCGGCGCTGATGGCGCTTGATGACCCGGGTGTAGCCGCCGTGCCGGTCCTTGAAGCGCGGCACCACGTCCTTGAAGAGCTTCGTGATGACCGTATCCTCGGTCGGCTCGTCCTTCTTGTCGTAGAGCGTGACCTTGGCGACCGGCCCGAGGCGCATCATCACCAACCGGCGGGCGTGCAAGCCGCCGCGCTTGGCCAGCGTGATGGTCCGTTCGATGTAGCGCTTGGCTTCCTTGGCCTTTTCCACGGTGGTGATGATCCGTTCGTGCTCGAGCAGGGCGCGCGTCAGGTTGCGCATCAGCGCGATGCGATGCTCGGCATTGCGGTTCAGCTTGCGTCCGGCTTTTAGGTGTCTCATGATAGTAGCCAGTGGTCAGTGGCCAGTGGTCGGTAATCAGCAAGGATGGGCCAGCAAGCAGCAGTCAGTGGCCACTGACCACCGACCACCGACCACTGACCACTCGATTCAGCGGCGCAGCGCCGAGGGCAGCTTCATGCCCAGGTTCAAGCCGCGCTCGGACAACTTGGTTTTGACTTCCTTCAGGGTCGTCTCGCCGAAGTTGCGGACTTCCAGCAATTCCTCGTCATTGCGGATGACCAGGTCGCGCACCGTGGTGATGCCTTCCGACTCCAGGCAGTTGGTGGCGCGCACCGACAGTTCCAGCTCCGCCAGGCTGAGGTTGAGCTTGCGTTCCAGTTCGTGATCGACCGGCTCGCCACTCGACGAACTGCTGCCCACGACCGATTCCCGTTCCTCGATGGGCATCTCCGGACCAGGCTCGGCGTACTGGATAAATGGATTGAGGTGCTTGCGAAGGATCTTCGCGCCTTCGACGACCGCCAGCTGCGGGGTGATCGTGCCGTTGGTCCAGATTTCCATGACCAGCTTGTCGTAGTTGGTGCGCTGGCCGACGCGGGTGTCCTCGATCTCGTACTTGACCCGGACCACCGGCGAAAAGCTGGAATCGACCGGGATGATGCCGACCTCGCGTTCCTTGCCGGCGTTTTCCTCGGCGGTGCGGTAGCCCCGGCCGTTCTCCACCGTCATTTCCACGACGAAGGGCACATCCACGGTCAGGGTGGCGATGATATGCTCGGGATTGACGATCTGCACCACGTCGCCGCCGCCGACGATGTCGGCCGCCGTGACCACGCCCTTCTCGTGCTTGTCGATCCGGATGGTCTGCGTGTGGTCGCTGGTGTTCTTCACCACCAGGCTCTTGATATTCAGGATGATGTCGGTGACGTCCTCGACGACGCCCGGAATGGTGCTGATCTCGTGCTGCACGCCCTGGATTTTCACGCGGGTGACCGCGGAACCTTCCAGGCTGGACAGCAGGATGCGGCGCAGGCTGTTGCCGACCGTGACGCCGAAGCCGCGCTCGAACGGCTCGGCGACGAACTTGCCGTAGGTGTCGGTCAAGGTGCCGCGATCGCTCTGCACCCGGCTCGGCAGTTCCAGACCACGCCAACGAATGCGCATGAGGGCCAACCTCCAAAAAGATCGCGGATCGCGGATGGATCCTATCCGCAATCCGCCATGCGTTGTGTGCGATTCCCTAGCGAGCGACCAATTCGATAATCAGCTGCTCGCGGATTTCCTGGATGCGCGGATCGACGTCCGAGCGGGTGGGCAGCCGGGTGATCTTGCCTTCGGGCGGCTCGCCGGTGCTGCGTTCGAGGTAGTCGGGCGGCGCCGGCGGGTTGTTCTGCATGTTGAGCTTCACCAGCTGCAAGGAATGCGCCCGGTTCTTGACGGCAACCACGTCGCCCGGCCTGACCAGCAAGCTGGGGATGTCGCACGCCTTGCCGTTGACCGTGATATGGCCGTGCGTCACCAGCTGCCGGGCGCCGGCGCGGGACATGGCCCAGCCGAGCCGGTGGATGATGTTGTCGAGCCGGCGTTCCAGGACGCTCAGCAGCGCCTCGCCGGTGTTTTCCGGCGAGCGGGTGGCCAGCTGGAAGTAACGGCGGAACTGGCGCTCCAGGACGCCGTAGAACCGCTTCAGCTTCTGCTTTTCCCGCAGGCGGTTGCCGTACTCGGTCGGCTTGGAGCGCTTCTGCCCGTGCATGCCCGGGGCGTAGTCGCGGCGCTCGATGGCGCACTTCGGGCTGTCGCAGCGCGTGCCCTTGAGAAACAGCTTGATGCCTTCGCGCCGGCACAGCTTGCAGACGGAATCGATATGACGTGCCATGTTAGTCCGTTGTCAGTTGGTCGGTTGCAGGTGGAATTCAGCGCCATGGCCCTTCGCGCCAGCGGGCAATGGATCGCGCGGCGCGGGCCACGGACTACACGCGGCGTTTCTTGGGCGGCCGGCAGCCGTTGTGCGGCAGCGGCGTCACGTCCTCGATGGCCTTGACGGTCAGCCCGGCGGCCTGCAAGGAGGTGATGGCCA
>JAGVLI010000951.1 GCA_020054355.1 Planctomycetales bacterium
AGTGGCCAGTGGCCAGTGGCCAGTGGCCAGTGGCCAGTGGCCAGTGGCCAGTGGCCAGTGGCCAGTGGCCAGTGGCCAGTGGCCAGTGGCCAGTTGTGAGATAGCCTCCGGCAGACGGCAATAGTTTGTAACTGGCCACCGGCCACTGCCTGGGCCAGTGCGCTGCGGTGGTGTGCCGTAAGTGGCCAGTTGCCAGTTGTGAAATAGCCTCCGGCAGACGGCAATAGTTTGTAACTGGCCACTGGGTACCGGCCACTGGTCACTGTTGACAACTGATTAATTATGAGAAGACGCATCGTCATCACCGGAATGGGCGCCGTCACTCCGCTGGGGCATAGCGTGGAAGCGCTGTACCGCAACCAGCTGGAAGGCAAGAGCGGCGTCGGCCTGATCTCGCTGTTCAACGCCAGCCGGTTCCCGACCAGGATTGCCGGGCAGGTGAAGGACTTCGAGCTGGGCAAGTTCGTCAATCACGTCGAGCGCTGGGCCGATTCCGGCGTCAACAGCCGATTCAGCGCCGCCGCCGGTGGGCAGGCGCTGGCGGATGCTGGCCTGCTCGACAACAGCCAGGTCGATCGCACCCGCTTCGGCGTCTACCTGGGCTGCGGCGAAGGCATCCAGGATTTCCATCATCTGGTCAGCCTGATCGCCCAGAGCTGGCGGGCGGATCGCCGGGCCGTGGACGTCGTGAACTTCACCCGCACCGGGTTGCACCACTTCCATCCCGGCCGAGAATACGAGCAAGAACTGCACACGCCGACCGCGCACCTGGCCGATCATTTCGACTTGCAAGGCCCGAACTACAACTGCCTGACGGCGTGCGCCGCCAGCAGCCAGGCCATCGGCGAGGCGGCCGAGCTGATCCGCCACGGCGACGCCGACCTGATGCTCACCGGCGGCGCGCACAGCATGATTCATCCGCTGGGCGTCACCGGCTTCAACTTGCTGACCGCGCTGTCGACCTCCAACGATCCGCCGAGCCATGCGTCACGGCCGTTCGACCTGAAGCGCGACGGTTTCGTGCTGGGCGAAGGCGCGGGCATGCTGGTGCTGGAAGAGCTGGAACACGCCAAGAAGCGCAAGGCCCACATTCACGCCGAGCTGACCGGCTACGGCTCGACGGCGGACGCCTTCCGCATCACGGACAGTCATCCGGACGGGCGCGGCGCCATCGCCTGCATCTCGCAAGCGCTCAAGGACAGCGGGCTGCCGTCGTCGGCCATCGGCTACATCAACGCCCACGGCACCAGCACCCAGGTCAACGACCGCGTGGAAACGCTGGCCATCAAGCAGGTCTTCGGCGACGGCGCTTACCAGGTGCCGGTGTCGAGCAGCAAGAGCATGCTCGGCCACCTGATCGCCGCCGCCGGCGCGGTGGAACTCATCACCTGCGTGATGGCGATCCGCAACGGCGTGCTGCCGCCAACCATCAATTACGAATTCCCCGATCCCGAATGCGACCTCGACTACATTCCCAACCAGGCGCGGGAAAAGAAGGTCGAGCACACGCTGAGCAACAGCTTCGGGTTCGGCGGGCAGAATATCTCGCTGATCGCCAGCCGGTTCACCGACTGATTTATCGCCGCTTGCGGCTTTGCCTGTAGGGTCCGCTGTGCGGACCACGGAATCGTCGGATTTTTCGCACGACTGGTCCGCACAGCGGACCCTACGAATTTCGCACGACGGTTTAGCACCTCAAGGAACAACACCCGTGGTCTGGCTGATAAGCGGTCTGTGCGTCCTGGTGAGCCTGCCCCTCTGTCTCGCGCTGTTCCTGTGGGGCTTGCACTACTATTTGCGCTGGAACTACCTCGAATACATCCTGCGGATTTTCCAGGAGAAGCCGCTGTTCGCGATCCCGCGCGGCAAGCCGGTGGACGGCGCGGAAGAAGTGACGCTGCCGACGACTAACAGCCTGAACCTGCGCGGCTGCTACCTGAAGGCCCGGACGCCCCAGCGCCGCGGCGTCGTCCTGTTCGGCCTGGAGTACGGCTCCAACCGCTGGTCGTGCCTGCCGTATTGCAACAAGCTGCTCGACAACGGCTACGACGTTTTCACCTTCGAGCCGCGCAACCAGGGCGACAGCGATAAGCACCCCGCCTATCAGCCGTTGCAATGGATCACCAGCTTTGAAGTCGAAGATTTTCAATCGGCCCTGAAGTACCTGAAAAGCCGGCCGGACGCCGACCCGCACGGCATCGGCTTCTTCGGCATCAGCAAGGGCGGCGGCGCGGGCCTGATCGCCGCAGTCGAGGATCCCTGGGTGCGCTGCTGCGTCACCGACGGCATCTTCGCGACTTACACGACCCTCGTGCCCTACATGCGGAAGTGGTACGCCATCTATAACGACCACTACGTCCTGCAAGGGCTGATCCCGATGTGGTACTACGGCCAGATCGGCAAGGTCGCCATGAAGAAGATTGCCCGCGAACGCCAGTGCCAGTTCCCGCCCCTGGAGAAGTACCTGCCCCGGCTGGCCCCCCGGCCATTGCTGCTGATCCACGGCGGCGACGATACCTACATCCGTCCGGAAATGGCGAAATCGCTGTTCGACCGCGCCCGCCAGCCCAAGGAAATCTGGCTGGTGGCAGGCGCGAAGCACAACCAGGCGCTGAAGGTGGCCAACGGCGAGTACGAGCGGCGTGTGCTGGAGTTCTTCAACCATAATCTGGCCGCGCCGGAACCGGCGGTGGTTGCCGTGCCGGAGCAGGTTCCCGTGGCGCTGGCGAAGACCATCTGAGCAGTCCATTCCGGGGTAGTGCGCCGTGTCCTGAGTTAGCTGACAGCTATTAGCTGACAGCTATCAGCTATCAGCTATCAGCTTACTTAAACTTAGTGGCCACTAACCCTTATTGATTCTCATTGAGACTGGCCGAGGGGTGTCAGTGATATGAATTGAAACGAAACGGCTTCGCCGTTGATCCTGTTTCGAGCGACCTGCCAGGGATGTCCCTTCTCTTCCAAGACGGACGATATGAACTTCGCTGCCGCGCTGGCCTTCGAGGCAGAGCCTCGAAGGCGGCGCGTTCCCAGGCCGAAGCCCTGGGAACGAGGATAAATTCCCATGTCTCTCTCCTGGCTTTCCGGTCTGGCTCGCTGGTACCCGATCCGCCGACTGCTCGGCTGGCCGATCCGCCGGCAGTTGGCCGCTTTCGATAACGCCGCCCGCGATCCCCAAGGCGTGCAGGAAGAACTGCTCCGCCGCATCCTCGCGGCACAGGCCGATACCGCCTTCGGCCGCGATCATGGCTTTCGCTCGATCCGCAACCGAGAGGACTTTCGCCGCCAAGTCGGCGTGCTGCGTTACGAGGACCACGAGCCGTACATCGCCCGCGTCCGCAAGGGCGAAACCAACGCCCTGCTGGCCGAGAAGACCGTCTACATGTTCGCCATGACCAGCGGCACCACGGCTTCGCGCAAGTACATCCCGGTGACGCCGCAATACCTGGCCGACTATCGCCGGGCCTGGAACATGTGGGGCGTCCGCGCCTGGCAAAAACATCCGGAAATGCGGCTGCGGCCCATCGTGCAGCTGGCGGGCGAGTGGGACGAGTTCCGCACCGAAGCCGGCATCCCTTGCGGCGCGCTCACGGGCCTGACCGCCCACATGCAGAAGCGCATCGTGCAGTGGCTCTACTGCTTCCCGCCGATTGGCGGCAAGATCAAGGATGCCCACGCCAAGTATTACGTCGCCTTGCGCCTGGGCTTACCGCGCAAGGTGGGCATGCTGGTGGCGGCCAACCCCAGCACGCTGCTCAGCCTGGCCCGCACCGGCGACCGCGAAAAGGAAGCACTGCTCCGCGACTTGCACAACGGCACCCTGAGCACGACGATCGACTTGCCGGCGGATGTGCGTTCGGCCATCACCGCACGCTTGAAACCGCTGCCGGAACGCGCCCGCGAATTGTCCGCCATCGCCGAGAAGACCGGCACGCTTTATCCGAAGGATTACTGGGACCCCAACCGCCTGCTGATCGGCACCTGGACGGGCGGCAGCATGGGCGCGTACCTCCGGCAGTTCCCGCACTACTACGGCGAAGCGCCGATCCGCGACGTGGGTCTCGTAGCCAGCGAAGGCCGGATGACCATTCCGTTCGAGGACAATTCGCCGAGCGGGGCACTCGACATCCGCAGCCATTACTTCGAGTTCATTCCCGAAGCGGAGAGCGACCGCCCCAACCCCACGGTACTGAGCAGCTACGAGCTGGAAGTGGGCCAAAGGTACTTCATCCTGCTGACCACCGCCAGCGGGCTGTACCGCTACAACATCTTCGACCTGGTGCAGGTCACGGGCTTCCACGAAAAGACGCCGCTGGTGGAGTTCCTCAGCAAAGGCTCGCACTTCTCGAACATCACCGGCGAAAAACTCTCGGAATACCAGGTGACGAAGGCGATGACCGAGCTGTGCAAGTCCTTCGACCTGAACCTGAACGCCTACAGCGTGGCCCCCTGCTGGGACGACGAGCGGCCCGGCTACGGCCTGTTCGTCGAGCAGGACGACCTGCGCGACCCGGACCAAGGCCGGCAGCTGGCCGAGGCGCTCGACCGCCGGCTGATGGCCGACAACACCGAGTACGCCAGCAAGCGCGAGAGCCAGCGGCTGGACGCGCTCCGCGTGCAGTTGTTACCCGCAGGCACCTTGCAGCGCTGGGACCGCCAGCGCCTGGAACGCAGCGGGGGCACCCTGGAGCAGTACAAGCATCCCTGCCTGGTCAACGACCTGAAGTTCCGCGAATCGCTGTCGCTGGCGAACGGAAAGGAACGAACTGAAGTCAGCTCCGCAAGGTAAGTTGCGTTCGTTGGGGCCTTCCAGGAACCCGCTCCAACTAAACGGCCCTCCGCCCTTACGAACCAGCCCCGTTGGCCGTTTTGGACCGGATTCCGTGTCACTTCCGGACCCTGACGGCCGACCCGAGGCCACCCTCGACCAGTCCCAGTCTGGTTCCAATGACCCAATCGGAAATTGATAGGAGCGGTCTCGTCCGGCCACTGCTCACCGGGACGAGTTCGGCTGGCATCAGGGCGACTTCTTCGCGAAAACCGCCGAGATGTAGAAGCCGTCCTTGGGGTCGGCGCTGGCCGGGACGATGCCGACGCCGATTTCATCGTACTTGTCGCTCAGGATGTGTTCCTTGCCGAAGGCGCCCTTCAGCCAACCTGCGACGACTTGATCGAGCTTGTTCAGGTCGCGGCTCTGATTGACATGCTCGCTGGAAGTCGCCCACTTGTAGCCGGCCGCAGTCAGCCGATCCGTGGTGGACTTCTGGTCCAGCTCGGTGCTGAGCTTTTTCTGCTTGGCCATATTCGCCGCATGCTCCCGCGCCACCTTGATAAGCAGCGGATCGGCCTTGACGGCCGGCAGCTTGTCCTTGGCGCGGGCGGCGTTGATCAGGTCGGCCAGCTGCTGCTCTTCCTTGGAGTGCTTCAGGTCCTTGTTCTGGGCCGGCGCCGCCAGGCCCAGCGCCAGCAACACGGCCAGCACGCCGCAGAGACGTAAGCGCGTCATGGAAGTCCTCCCGAATGAATGCGAAGCCGACAGCGGTCACGGTTTTTTGCGCTGGGTGCCGAAGACCTGCGTGAAGAAGAAGCCGCCCATGCCTCCCTTGTTCTTGTCCTCGTAAACCGAGACGCCGATCTCCTCGAAATTGCCCAGGATGTTCTCGCGGTGGACCTTTGATTTCATCCAGCCCTCGAACAGCTCCTTGATCCGGCTGTTCTTGTCCACCCAGGCCAGGTTCTCGTTGACCGAGGCCCAGTCGTACTTGACCGCGTCGGCGCGGTCGGCCGGCGATTTGCCGTCCAGGATGTGTTCGACCTTCTTCTGCTTGGCCATGTTCTGGTTATGCACCAGGGCGGCCTGGCCCAGCAGGGCATTCACCTTGAACGGCGGCAGCTTCATCTTGGCGCGGGCCTCGTTGGTCAGGTCCAGCACCAGCTGCTCGTCCTTGGAGAGCTTGGGCTGCTCTTCCTTTTTCTCGTCCTGGGCTGCCGCCAGGGAAACGGCGCACAGCAACAGACCCACGGCGGCCAGCCGGCAAGTACGGATCATCGGCGCAATCCTTCCACAAAATAAGAGCACCCACGGACCTTCCCCGGATGTGACTTTGTCAGTTTGCCGGGGAGAATTTCCGGATGCAAGGCAAATCCGGCTACCGCCAGCCGCTCGCGGCTTCGCGCACGCCGCCGCCTGCCATTCCGACAGGCCAGTTGAAACCCCAGCGCGCAAAGTTGGCAGGATCGGGGGCGGGGAGAATTTCGGTATTTTTACGTAAGCAATTTCAATTTAGTGCTTTACGTAGCGACTCTGTTCGGGGCACGAAAGTTGCGTTGCCACTCGGACACCGTGAATCGCCTGGCTCCTCGACGGAGCAGGACGCAAGTGAAGGAGAGCGCGATGAAATTGAAGCCGCTGGGAGACCGCATCGTCGTCCGTCGGGCCGAGTCCGAGGAGAAGACGAAGGGCGGCATCCTGTTGCCGGACAGCGCCAAGAACAAACCGCAGAGGGGCAAGGTCGTGGCCGTGGGCGCCGGCCGCATGCTCAAGGACGGCAGCCGTCGGCCGTTGCAGGTCAAGGAAGGCGATACCGTGCTGTTCACCGCCTGGGCCGGCGACGAGTTCGAGGAACGCGCCAGCAAGGACAGCATCCTGCTGATGCGCGAGGAAGACGTGCTGGCCGTCGTGGACGAGTAAACGATTCCGGGCGAGCGCGTAGGGTCCGCTGTGCGGACCGTGAATAGGGCCCGCTGTGCGGACCATGAACTCGCCATCATCTATCGCCTCAATGGTCCGCACAGCGGACCCTACTCAATTTGGTCAACCAATCAGGCATTATTGAACCTCTGGAGGCAGAATGGGCGCGAAGCAAATCGCATTCGATCAGGAAGCTCGGGACGCCATGCGCCGGGGCATCGGCAAGCTGGCCCGCGCCGTCAAGGTCACGCTCGGCCCCAAGGGCCGTAACGTAATCTTGCAGCGCAGCTTCGGCTCGCCGATCGTCACCAAGGACGGCGTCACCGTGGCCCGCGAGATCGAACTGGAAGACAAGTATGAGAACATGGGCGCCAAGATGGTGCAGGAAGTGGCGTCCAAGACCAGCGACGTGGCCGGCGACGGCACCACGACGGCGACCGTGCTCGCCGAGGCCATCTACAACGAGGGCCTCAAGGCCGTCGTCAGCGGCGTCAACCCGATGCTGATGAAGCGCGGCATCGAGAAGGCCGTCGAGGACGTGGTCGAGCGCGTCAAGAAGATGAGCATCCCAGTCAAGTCGAAGAAGGACCTGGAAAGCGTCGCCACGGTCGCTTCCAACGGCGACGCCGAGATCGGCAAGATCATCGCCGAGGCCATGGACAAGGTCGGCAAGGACGGCGTCATCACCGTCGAAGACGGCAAGACCATGAAGACGCTGTGCGAGTTCGTCGAGGGCATGCAGTTCGACCGCGGCTACTCGTCGCCATATTTCGTCACCGACCCGCAGAAGATGGAATGCGAGCTGGACGACCCGTACATCCTGATCTACGAGAAGAAGATCAGCAGCAACAAGGACCTGGTGCCGTTGCTGGAACGGGTGCTGCAGCAGGGCAAGCCGATCCTGATTATCTGCGAGGAAGTCGAAGGCGAGGCGTTGGCCACGCTGGTCATCAACAAGCTGCGCGGCACCTTCAAGGCCGCCGCCGTCAAGGCCCCCGGCTACGGCGACCGCCGCAAGGCCATGCTGGAAGACATCGCCATCCTGACCGGCGGCCGGGCCATCTTCGAGGACCTCGGCATCCAGCTGGAAAACGTCCAGCTCAAGGACCTGGGCCGGGCCGACAAGGTCAAGATCGACAAGGACAACACGACGATCATCAAGGGCCTGGGCAAGAAGGACGAGATCAAGGCCCGCATCGGCAGCATCCAGCGCGAGCTGGAGAAGTCCACCAGCGACTACGACAAGGAAAAGCTGAGCGAGCGCATCGCCAAGCTGTCGGGCGGCGTGGCCAAAATCCTCGTGGGCGCCGCCACCGAGAGCGAGATGAAGGAAAAGAAGATGCGCGTCGAGGACGCCATGCACGCCACGCGGGCGGCCAACCAGGAAGGCATCCTGCCGGGCGGCGGCGTCGCCTTGCTGCGGGCCTCGTCCGGGCTGAAGACGCCCAAGGACCTGAGCGAGGACGAAAAGACCGGCTACAGCATCGTGCTGCGGGCCTGTCATGCCCCGATCATGCAGATTTCCGAGAACGCCGGCGAGAACGGGGCGGTGGTGGCCAACAAGGTGCTGGAAAGCAGCGACCAGAACTACGGCTACGACGCCCGCGAAGGCGAATACTGCGACATGGTCAAGAAGGGCATCATCGACCCGACCAAGGTGGTCCGCTCCGAGGTCGAGAACGCCTCCAGCGTCTCGACGCTGCTGCTGACCAGCGATGCCCTCGTCGCCGAGATGCCGAAGAAGGACGACAAGAAGAAGGAAGGCGGCGGCGGCGGTGAGGATATGTACTAAGCTTTGGCGAGCCTCCCGCGTCAGCGGGGGGAGTAATCGCCTGCCGCGTCGCTCCCCCCGCTGACGCGGGAGGCTCGCTGGCCTAACGAAGACGCTCGCTGGCCTAACGAAGACGCTCGCTGGCCTAACGAAGACGCTCGCTGGCCTAACGAAGACGCTCGCTGGCCTAAC
>JAGVLI010000439.1 GCA_020054355.1 Planctomycetales bacterium
CGTCATTCGCAAGCTGGTGCTGATGGATCTGCTCGAACAGCAGGCCGAGGAAGACGATTCCGACCGCGTGCAACTGATGACCCTGCATGCCGCCAAGGGACTGGAATTTCCGCACACCTACATCATGGGACTGGAAGAAGAGCTTCTGCCGCACCGCAACAGCATCCAGGTCGTCGGTGAGTCCGCCGCGACCTACGCGCTCATCAAGCTGATTCCCAGCGGCGAGCCGGGCAAGGCCCCGCCGCTCAATCTCGCCTTGGTGATCGACATCAGCGGCTCGATGTTCCAGGAAGACGGCACCGGGGTCAGCCGGCTGTCGCGCGTCCAGGAAGCCGCCAAGCTGGCCATCGAAAAGCTGCGGCCGGACGACACCCTGGCGATCATCGGCTTCGCCTATGACGCCAAGGTATTGCTGCCCCCCACGAGCATCGCCGACAAGGCGAAGATCATCGACGTCATCGACCGCGTCGACGACATGGGCATCGACGGCGGCGGCACCGCCATGGACGAGGGCATGAAGCTATCCATCGAGGCGGTCGAGAAGCTGGTCGTGCCCGAAAAGTTGACGCAGTTGGTCATCCTCACCGATGGCGAAACCACCGGCGAGGTGTTCTGCCGCAAGCTGGCCGAGCAGGCGGCGGGCAAGAAAATCCACCTGACCATGATCGGCGTCGGCACCGAATGGAACGCTCCGCTGCTCAAGGACCTGGCCAAGCTGAGCCAGGGCAAATGGCACTACATCGACGTGACCGTCGCGGCGGATACCGAACGAGTCATTGTCGAGGAGTTCAAGAGCCTGGCCGCCACCGGCTTCCTCAACACCGAGATGCACGTTCGGGCGCTCAAGGGCGTCAAGGTCAAGAAGCTCCGCCAGGTGGCCCCGGAAATCAAGGTCCACGACCTCCAGGAGCCGGAAGAACGGCATTCCGTCGCCCACCTGGGCACCCTGGTCCGCGACAACCCGACCAAGTACATCCTGGAACTGAGCGTGCCCAAGCGGCCCGACGGCAAGTTCAGCCTGGCGCAGCTCGAAATCAGCTTCGATCCGGGCACCGGCAAGCGCGAAGCGACCTCGGTGCCGCTGGAGATCATCTTCTCCTCGACCGGCCACGGCTTCATCAACGCCGAGGTCGCCAAGCACATCGACGAGGTGCAGGTCGCCGAGTTGAACGAGAATCTGCAGAAGGCCATCGCCTCCGACAAGAAGGACGACGTGCAGAAGGTGGCCCAGGCCCTGGTCAAGAAGGGCGAGGTCATGGGCAAGGCCGGCGCCAAGAAGACCATGCTCGCCAAGCAAGTGCTGCAGGAGATCAACTCCGGCGGCCGGGTGTCGAAAAAGACCCAGCTGGCGCTGGACGATGCGGCCCGGATGGCGTCCGATCAGTGACCGGATACCATCCGTGTAGCCGCAAACCGAAGGCGAGCGCCGCCCAGCGCTCGCCTTCGGTTTTTCGGGTTACCGGGGTGCAGCCGCACCGGGACGTTGCGCTTGAGGGCCGGTACGCTGCGACGTACAATCTTGATTGAGCGGAAGCGATGGCTTCGCCGCTGGCTGGCGACCGAGAACGGAGCATCGCCCGCACATGTCGTCCGACGAGACCGAGCCCCCGGCTGAGGGCAATTCAGGCTCTGCGGAAGTCACCCGCAGCGGGCATGCCCGGCTGCGAGCCGGCCAGGGCCGTCCGATAGCCGAAGTCGTCAACGACATCCAACGAGCCAGCCAGAGGGACGTATTCATCCAGGAAGCCGATGAACGTTTTGTCGTGCGCGGCCCGAAGGGGCGCGAGCATGTCATCGAGGCGAATGGCGAGCACGTTACCTCGCTCCGGCGGCCGGAAGCCGCGCATCAGGCGCGCGTGAAGCGCGGCACGCTTCGATCCGCCACCGATGCGGAGTTCCAGGCGCTCAAGGCATTTGTCGAATAGAGGTGGGGCGATGGATGACGAGGAAGTTGAGTTGGTCAATTTCTGCTCGGACCTGGTCAGTTTGCAACCGCTGGAGTCGTTTCCGCGCAACCTGCTCGCCCAGCGAGCGAGCGGCGAGTGGGCGGTCGTGGACGAACTTTGTCGGCAAAGCAGTGTGCCAGTCAGCAGCGCTCACCCTAATCTGTTTGCAACCTGGCTTCCCGATCCCGCCGCCAACGAGGCGTACGTCGTCATTCTTTTCTTCGACGACGAATCCAAATGGACCCTGGCGGCCAATTATCACCGCCAACGCCTGGAACGCACGACGGACGACGTGCGGAAGGCCGCCGCCCTGCTGGTGAAGAAGGCCGAGGCAACGGGCCAGGCCAGCGCCAAGCAGACCATACTCGCCCAGCAGGTGCTGCAGGAGGTCCATTCCGGCGGCCCCGCGTCGAAGACGATCCAGCTGGACAAGGACGATGCCGCCCGGATGGCGTCCGATCAGTGACCTGATACAATTCGATTGGCCGCGAGTTTAATGTTTAGCCGCGAGCCGAAGGCGAGCGCTGGGTCGCTCGCCTCCGGCTCGCCTTGTTTCCACAACCGAAAGGACCAACCCATGAAAGGCGACCCGCAGGTCATCGACGCTCTGAACCGGGCGTTGACCGTCGAACTGACGGCCATCAATCAGTATTTCTGTCAGGCCAAGATGTGCAAGAACTGGGGCTTCACTCGCCTCGGCGCGAAGCACTACGAGGAATCGCTCGGCGAGATGAAGCACGCCGACAAGCTCATCGACCGCATCCTCTTCCTCGAAGGCGTGCCGGAGATCGCCCGCTACGACGTGATCCGCGTCGGCACGGACGTCAAGGAGCAGTTCGAGAACGACTTGGTGCTGGAGATGAAAGGAGTCAAGCTCTACAACGAAACGATCGAGCTATGCACGAAGCTCAAGGACAACGGGACCCGCGAATTGATCGCGCCGATCCTGGTCGAGTCCGAGGAGCATGTCGATTGGCTGGAAACCCAGCTGGGGCTGATCCAGTCGGTCGGCTTGCAGAACTACTTGCAATCGCAGATGGGCGAGGGGGAAGGTGAAGCCGGCTAGCGCGTAGCGGGTCATGCCGATTTATCGGAGTGGCCCGGCATCGTGTTGCATGGAGTGATCGCAGACCCGTCGCGGCATCAATGCACGGCGGCTAGCGTCCGGCGTGCGCCTTGAGGTTCAGTGCCGCATCCCATGGCATCGTAAGAGTTTTCGTCGATCAGTCCCTGGATGCGCCGATGGCAGGCGGTGCAACCGTCGCCGGCGCGGGTCTGGTGCCGGACCTCGCGGACAGTGCGCAAACCGAGAGTCTGCAAAGCGTCCACGATCTTGTCTTCGGTGACGTGCATGCAGTAGCAGATGACCTGGGCTGGGCAGGTGTCGCATTCGGTGTGAGAGCAGAAGGTAGCCATGATCCGATCCTTCTGGCGGGTGGGGTGGGATATTTGGCGATCTCTCGGCGGGTGTTCTTCTCGTTCCATTGGTTGGACGCTTGTCTCCACTGGAAAGTTCCCAGTTTGTTACTGAGAATCAATCTCACCAATATCATAGCCTGGCGGACAGCGAAGTCAAGTAGAACCTCGCGCGAAAATTCCAATTCATCCGTAGTGCAGCGGCCCGAAATGAAACGACCGAGCCGCGCACGCAGTAAGCGGAGCGGCTTACCTCCGACTGCGTGCGCGGCTCGGTCGGGCGGCTTACCGCCGACTGCGTGCGCGGCTCACGAATGGCCGGCTGACCGCGTGCGCTCTAACGCTTGGATCGCTTCGGCGGGATCGGCGCAACCCGGAGGATGTAGACCGTGCCGTTGGCGTTACCCACCGCCAAGTGCCGGCTGTCGAGGGCGAAGTTCACGCTGTTGACCGGCCCGGCCATCTGCCACTCTTCTTGTTCGCTGTTGGCGGTGTTCCAGACGATGACCTTGCCGTCGCGGAAGGCGGCGGCGAGGCGTTTGCCGTCCGGCGAGTAGGCCAGCGACTTGCAGAGTGCCGCCATCGGTGGATATGCCAGCGCTTCCTTGCGAGATTCGGTATCGAAGACCTTCACGACCTTGAGATGATTGCCGACCGCCAACCGTTTGCCGTCCGGCGACAGGGCGATGCTCTCGATGGCGGCGTCGTCCTGGAACAGCGCGCGTTCCTTGGCGGTGAACGGATCGTACAGCCGGGCGGTTTGGTCGTAGCTGGCGGTGGCCACGGTGCGGCCATCGGGACTGAAGGCCACGGCGGGCACCATGTCCTGGTGCTGATCGAGCGTGATCCGTAAGTTGCGCGTCGGCGGGTTCCACAGCCGGACCTGGCCTCCCTGGAAAATCGGCCCCGTCGCGCCGACGGCGAGCGTCGTGCCATCGGGGGAAAAGGCGACCGATGTCACCGGTCCCATCTGTCCCGTGAGCGTGCCCAGTTCCTTGTTGGCTGCCGTATCCCAGAGCTTGGCGGTGCCGTCGTAGCTGCCCGATGCCAGGTTTTTGAGCACGGAGGAATAGGAAACCGAGGTGACCGCGCCACTATGGCCGGTGAAGTTCATGCGGATGCGGCCGGCGGGCACTTCCCAGACCTTGACGGACTTGTCGAAGCTGGCGGTGGCCAGCATCTGCCCATCGTCCATGAAGACGACACTGGTGACAGGCGCTTGGTGGCCCGAACCGGCGTCGGTCAGCTCGCGCCGGCTGGACAATTCCCAGACGCGCACGCTGCCGTCGGTGCCGGCGGAAGCGAGCAGCCGGTCGCTGTCGAACAGCGCCAGTCCCTGGACCGTGCCGCCGTGCCCATCGATCCGGTAGGAAACCGGGGGCGCTTTCGGCGTAGGCGCAGGCTGCGGAGTCGGCTGCGGGTTCTGCGGTTGATTGGGATCGGCGTTCGGATTTGGCGCCGGGAGTTTCGGTTCTTCCGGGAGGCGGACTTCCCAGACGCGAATGGTCTGGTCGGCGCTGCCGGAAATGATCTTCTTGCTATCGCCGGTGAACAGAGCGCTCGTCACGCCAGCGTTGTGTCCCGCCAGCAGCTGCACCGCCGCGCCGCGCTCGACGCTCCAGACGATCAGATGATGGTCTTCCTCGCCACCGCCGGAAACCAGCAACCGCCCGTCATGGGAGAACGCCAAACAGCGCACCGGGCCGGTATGATGGTCCATGCTGGCGCGGGCAAAGCCGTTGTGGCTCCAGAGCTTCACCGACTTGCCCGCGTCGCCGGTGGCCACGGTTTCGCCGTCGGGTGAAAAGGCCACGCAGTGGACCGCGCTGGTGTGGCCCTTCAATGTTCCTTTTTCCTTGCCCGTTTCCAGTTCCCAGATTTTCACCGAGTGGTCTTCGAGGATCGAGGCGGCCAGCAAGCCGTCGCGGCTCAGGACGATGCTGGACACCTTGTTGATCGGGCCGGGATAATCGCCGAACTTCTTGCCCGTGGCGATCTCCCACAGCGTGGCACTACCCTCGCTATTGGCCGTCGCCAGCAGCTTGCCGTCGGCGATCACTGCCAGGGAATGCACGTTGCCGGCTGGCAGCAGGGCGATTTCCCTGCCGGTCTTGCGGTCCCACAGTCGCACGCCGCAGATCGGAAGAGC
>JAGVLI010000073.1 GCA_020054355.1 Planctomycetales bacterium
GGTCGAGCAGCAGCACGCGCAAGCGCTGCCGGCGCCGCGGCCAGGTGCGGCGTTCCACGGGTTGAGAAGCGGCTGGGTTCATGACGGGTCGATCCTGGTGCCTCACCTGCCCAGGGCGTCGGTGAGGGTTGCGGTTTCAATCGGGTTGGTCTGCTGTTTTTATAGCTTTCCCCCATCGTTCAGCAACTGCGCGCGGGCGATGCCCGGCGGCTGCGAATCCGCAACCGGCGGTCCGGGCGCGAACGCCGGGTAGGTGTCCCGATGAACGCCGCCGGAAAAGCATGGGAACTGCCGGTGACTTCGTCAGCCTATTCGGTCGCCGATGTTGCCACATGCTTTTCCGGTGGCTAACCGGGGATGCCAGCTCCCGTTGATCGCCGGAAAAGCATTACACCCGGCACTGAAATTGACTGCACTCACCGTCCTTGCCAATACCTTGGTGGTCGATGCGCATGCGCCACCGCCACCACCAGCGGTCCTTGGCTCTCGATTCGATAAATGACCAGGTACGGATAGCGCTTGAGCAGCGATGCCGGTCGTCGCACAACGGCCATAGTTCGGGCTGGCAGCCGATGCGCTCCAGCGCTACACCGAATGCCGCTTCAAAGCCGGCCGCTGCTTGCGCGCTGCGCGACTGGTGGCGAGCCAGGGCTTCGCGGTGATCGTATTCCGCGGCGGGCAGGAAATGAACCTCAGCCGTGATCGGCCAGGCCCAGGCGCGCCCGCTCCTCGACCTGACTCCAGGGGATGGGCTGCACCTGGCCCGCGTCGTATTCGGCCGAGCGTCGGGCAATCTCTTCCCGCCAGGAATCGTCGAAGGGCCGCAAGCCGCGCTCCTCGACGGCCGACCGGAGCGCGGCCAGCAACGCCAGCTGGTCGTCATCCGGCAGCTTCAACGCCGATTGCAGCAGCAGATCGACGGCTTCGGTCATGGATGGAAGTCCGGGTCAACGAAGGTGCTCGAATCCAATCGCAGTCTGGATGGCAGGAAATCATCGGGCTGGCCGCAAGACTACCAGCACCCTTCACGATGCCCTGATTTCCTGGACGGCCCAATGAAGTACCGCGAAGAAGGAAAGCGGACGCAGCTCGTTTCCATTCGTTTCCATGCAGAACGAGCTGCGTCCGCTTTTTATTTCGCGCCCAGTGCTCAACCGGCCTGGACGAACGCCGGGTACTGGCGCCGCAGGAACAGGCCCAGGTAGGTGTTCAGCGAATGGTTGAAGGTCACGGTAATCCACCCGACTTTTCCAGGCTTCAGGGACGATAGCGTTTGCGAGGACACTACCGTCGCCCCGGGCGGCAGGTTCGGGAAGACCACCTGGGTCGGCCCCTGGATGGTCTTGCCGCTGGTGTTCGCGATGGCGAACGTGGCCTGAACCTTGCCCTTGCTGGGCCGCAGGAAGAGCGGATAGAGAATCTTGACCTGGCTGCTGCTGAGATACTTCGTCCGAACGGTCAGCGTGGCCGCGTTGGAGGTCGCCGTTAGCGTGGCGTCGCCGGTGTTGGTGAAGACGGCGCGATACTGGTTGCCGTTATCGCGGGCTGCCGCCGCGAACGACAGCAAAGGCCCGGTGGCGCCGGCGAGGTCGGTGAAGCGGACGCCGCCGTCGGTGCTGAGCTGAAACATGCTCATCCGCAAAGCGCTTCCCCGGAGACAGCCCATTGCAAAGTCGAGGGAGCGGCTGCCCGACGCTCGGAAGTACGTCGGGCTTTGCGTGTCGGACTGGAAAGCCCGACGTACTTCAGACAAGAACCTCCTGGACCGGACACGGATCAGCGGTCTGACTTTTCGATCATCGCTGCCCGCCCGCTCAGAAGTTCTCGATCGACAGGCCGCTCAGAAATACGTTGCCATTGCCGGTCCCATTCGGGAGACCGGCATCCAGCGTGTCCACACCGCAACCGCCGTCCAGCAGCGCCAGGGCGTCAAACGTGGAGCCTGTCAGCGTCACTTGGTCGTTGCCGTTGCCCGTGGACAGCTTGAACCTGTCCCCAAACACGCTGTCCAGCACCGCGATGACGTCTGCGCCCTTACCCGCAGTCACGGTCGTTTTGCCAGTCACGTTTACGGTGTCCAGTTGCAGCGTGTTATCGCCATTGCCCAGGTCCAGCACCAGGGAGCCGGCGAACGCGCTATCCATCAGCTGGAAGACGTCGGCAGCGCTGCCGCCTTCGAGTTTGGCCTTGCCGTTCACCGCGACGCGGTCGAGGGTCAGGCTGTTGGCCCCCTTGCCCAGATTCACCTTGAGATCGCGACTGAAAGCCGCGTCGGCCAGCGTGACGGCATCGGCGCCGCCAGCGCCGGAAATCGTTGCGGTGCCGGCTGCCGTGACATTCTTCAGGTCCAGGACATCGTCGTCGCGGCCGAGATTGATGGTCAGGTTGCGGGCCACGTCCAGCTGGACCGCACCGCCCAGCAGCAGCACGTCGTCGCCCTGGCCGAGGTTGATCGTGACGTTGCCCGTGACGCCGCCGAGCGTGACGCTGACCTGGCCGTCAATGGTGGTGTTGCCCAGGCCAGTGACGATGATGGTGTCCGGTGTCAGGCCCGCTGTCACGCTCACGCCATTGCCGCGTGTATCGCCGGTGAGCGTGAGGTCGCCCCGGCTGCTCACCCTGGCGGCGACATTGCCGCTGACGTCGAAGGACGGCGGCTGCACTTCAAAGGCGCCAATATCGACGGTGCCGACGAAGCGGCCGAACGAGTCGCCGCGCTGGTCGAAGTCCACGTCCGCCGCTACCAGGGCATCATTGCCGGCATCGATGGCCGGACTGCCCGCCGCGAGGGCATGGGTGAAGGTGGCGCCGCCGTTGTCCAGGAGCGGGCCGAGGATGGCGTTCAGGGGGGTGGGGCGGGTGCCGTCGCTCGTGGCCGTCAGGTCGGTGCGGTTGGACGTAAAGCCAGACAAAGCCTCGGCAGTGGTCAAGCCGTCATGGCCGAACAGGTTGTGGGCGTCGGCCTGGAGCGTGCCGGTATCGCCGTTGAAAATCTCGCTCCCGGCGTCGGCGCTGTTGCCGCTGAGGAGGCTATTCTGGAGGGTCGCCGTGCCGAAGTTTTCCAGGCCGCCGCCGGTCTGCGCCGTGTTTCCGGACAGGGTGCTGTTCTGCACCGTCAGCGTCCCAACGTTGTTAATGCCACCGCCGGCGGTAGCCGAGTTTCCGGACAGGGTGCTGTTCTGTATCGTCAGACTGGCATTGACGAAATTGCTAATGCCGCCGCCGGTGGGTGCCGAGTTTCCGGATAGCGTACTCTCCAGTACCAGCAGCGTGCCCGCGTAGACATTGGAGATGCCACCGCCATTGTTGTTGGCTGTGTTTGCGGACAGGGTACTGTTCTGCACCGTCAGTGTGCCTTGGTTCACGATGGCGCCGCCTTGGCCTGTCGCCCTATTCTCAGTCAGAATGCTGTTCGATACCGTCAGCACGGCCTGGTTGTCGATGCCGCCGGCGGCGCTGGCCGAGTTCCCCGACAGGGTGCTGGCTTGCAGCGTTAGTGTACCCTGGTTGGTGATGCCGCCACCGACAATGGCCGAGTTCCCCGACACGGTGCTGTCTTGTAGGGTTAGTGTGCCCTGGTTGCTGATGGCGCCACCGAAAGCGGCTGTGTTCCCCGACAGGATGCTGCTTTGTAGCGTTAGTGTCCCCTGGTTGCCAATACCGCCCCCGGAAGGCGACCCGGAAGGAGGCGAACTCGCATTTCCACCGCTGATCGTCAGTCCCGAGAGGCTGACCGTGATGCCGGCGTCGATCGAAAAGACCCGGATCGCATTCTGGCCGCTGACGGCGATCTCGCTCGCCCCCGGCCCCGTGACGGTCAGGTCCTTCGTGAACGTCAACGAACCCAGCGCCGCCGTCAGGTCGATCGTGCCCGTGAGGCCGGCTTCAAAAACGATGGTGTCGCCCGGCGCAGCCGTCGCGAGCACGGTACGGAACTCGCCCGGCGAGCTGGCGGCCGACGTGTCGGTCAACAGCGACACGGTTGCCACGGCCCGCAGGCAGCGATCTTCCAGGTCGTCGAAGCTCGGGCGGAAGCGTGGCCGAGCAGGCCGGTGCTGCGGAAGCGCCGCACGAAGCAGCGATGGACGCGCAAAGCAATCGCGCAGCAAGGTGAGAACGGCTTTCATGGGGGTTCCCTTTTCTGAACTATGGAGGGTCATGCACCCTGGCATCGGCTGCGACGCCTCCGCACCCCGAGCGGCAAGGCTCGGACAGGGTTGCGCGGCGGCGGTCCTGAGAGGAGTACCGTCGCAGGGCAGGAAAGCTGAATCGGTCTTTGGAATTTTTTTGGCGGAGCGGGGCGGCGGCCTGGATGCGCGCGAGCGGATGGCGGATGGCGGCGGCTAACTAACGGGGCCAAGGATGGGTGGAAGCGGCTGCGCAGGGGTCGCCGTTCTGGACCAACTGCTGGCGACAGCTCTTCCATTCGGCGGGCGCCAGCGCGTGGATCGCGCCGTCGTCGTCCATACGCAGGCCGGTCAGGACCTGAAGCGCCAGCTGGATGGATGCCGCGTCTCCGGCGACGGCGGCCGGCGTGTGGAGCAGGTAGGCCGTCGAGATCGGAAGAGCA
>JAGVLI010000900.1 GCA_020054355.1 Planctomycetales bacterium
CTGCGGCTTGCCTTCCTTGCCCGCTCCGGCCGCCTCCGCGCCGCCCTCCCCGGCTTCGTCCTCGCTCCAGTTCAGCCGCTTGCGGCTCAGGCCGATCTTGCGGTCGGCGGTATCGACGCGCAAGACCTTGACCTCGATCTCGTCGCCGACCTTGACCACGTCCTCCGGGCTTTCGACCTTGTGGTCGGCCAGTTCGGAAATGTGCAGCAGCCCTTCGAGGCCCTGCTCCAGCTCGACGAAGACGCCGAAGTTGGTGAGCTTCGTGACCTTGCCCTTCTTGATCTCGCCGGTGCGGTAACGGCCGGGAATGTCGCTTTCCCAGGGATCGGTGCTCAGCTGCTTCAGGCCCAGCGCGATCCGCTTGCGCTCCTGATCGACGTTGAGGACCTTGCAAGTCACCTTGTCGCCCTTGGCGACGACCTCGCTGGGATGGCTGATCTTGCGGACGTGGCTCATGTCCGAGACATGCAGCAGGCCGTCGATGCCTTCCTCGATTTCGATGAAGGCGCCGTAGTTCGTGAGATTGCGGACGGTGCCGGTGATGACCGTCTCCGGCGGGTAGCGCTCGGCCACCTGGTCCCAGGGATTGGCCTGCGCCTGCTTCATGCCGAGCGAGATTTCCTGCTTCTCGCGGTTGATGTTCAGCACCTGGACCTCGATCTGGTCGCCGATGGCCACCAGCTCGGAGGGATGGTTGATGCGCTTGGTCCAGCTCATCTCGCTGATATGCACCAGCCCTTCGATGCCCGGTTCGAGCTTGACGAAGGCGCCGTAGCTCATGACGTTGACGACTTCGCCGGCATGCCGGCTGCCGATCGGGTATTTCTTCTCGACGTTCTCCCACGGGCTGGGCGACTTGTGCTTGAGGCTGAGCGCGATCTTCTCCCGCTCGCGGTCGATCCTGAGGACATAGACCTCGATCTCCTGATCGTTGCGGACCACCTCGTGCGGGTTGCTGATGCGGCCCCAGCTCATGTCGGTGATGTGCAGCAGGCCGTCGATGCCGCCGAGGTCCACGAAGGCGCCGAACTCGGCGATGTTCTTGACCACGCCCTTGCGGATTTGCCCTTCCTGGATGTCCGCCAGCAGCTTTTCCTTCATCTCGGTGCGCAGGTCCTCGATCAGCTTGCGCCGGCTGACGACGATATTTCGGCGCACCTCGTCGATCTTGAGGATCTTGCACTCGATGGTCTTGCCGATGTAGTCGCCGATGTCCGAGGGCCGGCGGATGTCCACCTGGGAGGCCGGCAGGAAGACGTTGACGCCGATGTTGACCAGCAGGCCGCCCTTGATCTTGCGGTTGACCAGCCCGGAGACGACGTCGCCTTCCTTGTGCTTGTCGATGATGCTCTCCCACTCCTTCTGCCGCTTGGCCTTGCGGTAGCTGAGGACGATGGCGCCGGAATCGTCCTCGACCGCTTCGAGCAAGACCTGGATGGTATCGCCGACTTGCGGCAGCGCGGGCCGGTCCAGCCCTTCCTCCTTCCATTCCTCGGCGGAGATGATCCCTTCGCTCTTGTAGCCGACGTCGATCAGCACCTGGTCGCCGTTGATGCCCAGGACATGGCCGGTGACGATCTTGTTCACCTCGAAGACGCGGTCATCGCCTTCCAGATAGCTGGCAATGTCCTGCTCGAAGCTGCTGTCCAAATTTTCCTGAATCTCGGCATCGGCGACGTCGAACTGGCGAAGGAGGTTGCGATTGACCATGATGAATGCGGTTCCTCGATGACCCCGACGGTCCACCGCGGGCGGCCCCGGCAGGGAAGCAACAAAATAGAGGTTGGTTTCCCGCTGCCACGCGCCGACCCGGCGGGTAAAAAGGAACGGGAAAACTGAAATTCTACCAGCCCCGGCCGCGTCGAACAAGCGTCGCCTTGGGGCGCTGTGTTGAACCGCCAGCGGCGTTGTGCGAAGCCGCAAGCGGGGTTCTTCTGCTTGAAACAAGGAGTCCGCCATGTCCCCGAATCGCCGTGGCTTCATTCAAGCGCTGCTCTGTCTGCCGGGCGTTGGCCCGCTCCTGGAACGGCTGGCCCCGTCGCTGCAAGCGGCCGGTCCTGACGGGCGCGACGTCTACCAGGAACTCGGCGTCCGGCCGCTGATTAACGCGGCGGGAACATACACGATGCTCGGCGGTTCGTTGTTGCGGCCCGAGGTCATGGAAGCGATGCAGTCCGCTTCGCGGCAATTCGTCAATATCGTCGAACTGCATCAGGCGGTCGGCAAACGGATCGCCGAGCGCGTCGGCTGCGAGGCAGCGCTGGTGACGGCAGGCGCGGCGTCGGCCCTGACACTGGCCACGGCGGCATGCGTGGCAGGCAAGGACCAGGAGAAAATTCGCCGGCTGCCCGATACCAACGGCATGAAGAATGAAGTTATCATCCAGAAGACGCACCGCTATGGCTACGACCACGCCGTCCGCAACGTCGGCGTGAAGCTGGTCGAAGTCGAGACACGCCAGGACCTGGAGAAGGCCGTCGGCGAGCGCACCGCCATGTTGCTGTTCTTCAACGACAACGATCCGCTGGGCAAGATTCATGTCGAGGAATTCGCTCAGCTCGGCAAGAAGCTGAATGTGCCGACGCTGAACGATGCCGCCGCGGAGATACCGCCAGCGGAAAATCTGTCGCGCTTCCTGAAGATGGGCTACGACCTGGTGACGTTCTCCGGCGGCAAGGGCCTGCGCGGGCCGCAAAGCACCGGCCTGCTTCTCGGCCGCAAAGACCTGATCGAGGCGGCAGCGCTGAACAACAACCCCCACACGGACACGGTCGGCCGGACCAACAAGGTGGACAAGGAAGACATCGTCGGCATGTGGGCGGCGGTGGAAGCCTTTAGCAAGGAGGATCACGCGGCAGTGTGGAAAGAGTGGGAGAAGCGCGTGCAAACCATCGCCGGGATGGTGGCTGCGGTCCCGGGAGTGAAAACCGAGACGTTCGTGCCGCCGATCGCCAATCACGTCCCGCACCTGCGCCTGACCTGGGACGTGAGCAAGCTGAAGCCAGTGGATGTCATCAAGCAACTGCGCGACGGTGAGCCGAAGATCGAGGTGCGGCCACCCATCGCCGAGGGCCTCGAAGTCTCCGTCTGGATGCTGGAACCGGGCCAGGCGGAAATCGTCGGCAAGCGCCTGGCGGCGGTGCTGGCGAAGTCGTAGGGGCCAGCGCTTTCAGCAATAGCCGTTCGCGGCTTCGCACGCGGGCGCGAAGCGAATCGTCTCCATCATCTCGCGCTGGATTGCTGCCTCGCTGAACCAGAGCGGTCGATATTCACCGCGCCGCCAGGCGGGCAGCTGGTCGTCGTAGTGCGGGCTGCCAGGCTGGCCCGACTGGCCGCCGGGCAGGATGAATTGGCCGGCGTCCCAGTTGCCCACGTCGAGAACCAATCGACATGAAACCGTGAACGTGGAGGCAGCGAAGGGATGCCAGGGATCGACGCCGCTCTGGGCGACGGTATCGATGTCGCCGCCGATGGGAAACGGTCCCCGGCTCAGGTGCAGCAAGCGCTCGAGGACCGGCGATCCCAGTCCCAGCACATGGCCGAAGTGGATTTGGTGCAGCCGGCCCCAGTGCCAGCGCGCCGGCTGCGAACCGAGCTGGCGTTGCAGTCGAGCGATGGTCCGGCGAAAGGCATCAGCAACCAGTGCGATCCCGTCGGCATCGGCCAGCAAGCGGTCGAGCAATGCCAGCAGCAGGCTGGACCCTCGCCCGTGCAGGACCGAACTGAAGTTGAGCAATTCGTGGGCGCCCATGCCCAGCAGATAGCCGCGCGAGTGGGCGGGCCAATCCCGATACACCAGGCGGACCAGTTCCCGGCGAAAGACCGCGTACAGCGCCGCCGGCACGCTAGCCGGGTCCATCCCGCCGTCCCAGTTTTCGAGGAGCTTCAGTTCGGGATGCTCCGTCGGCGACAGGTGCGTGGCAAGCCTCCGAGCAATCTCGCGCGCGGGCAATGACACGCGGTCATTCTGCATCCGCTGACAATCTTCCGGAGACAGTTTTGCCGAAGCGCCGGCCAGCTGCTCGATGCGCTGCTGGCGGTAGCTGTCCATCCAGTCGGCGCTGAGGTAATGCCGGCAGGGCAACTCAGGCTCGTTGTTGGCGGAGGACCAGAAGCCACCGGGCGGATTGACGGTTTCGGGCAACTCGTCGAAGGGCACCTCGCCGACCCATTCGTGTGCGCCGTCGTGACCGGGAACAGGCAGCATGCTGCTGTCTCGTGCCCGGATCGGTATCCGGCCCACCAGCTTGTAGGCAACGACGCCGTCCACGTCCGCATAGACGAAGTTGAGCGCGGGAAAGGACCACTGTCGCAGCGCGGCGCGGAAGCTGGGCCAGTCGTGCGCCCGGTTGAGGTGCAGCATGGCCAGGGTGGAGCAATGGCCGTCGTCGGTGACGCTGCGCAAACTGAGCGGCGGCGCATCCGCCGGGATGTCCATGAAGCCGTTGAGCAGCGGACCGTGGCGCGCGCGCACCACCTCCTCGACCACGGGCGTCGTTCGGCCGCGCACGCGGATTTCCTCGCGCAGCACCTCGGCATCTTCCCAGGCATCGCCAAACTGAAAGCGGCGCGGATTCTCGGGCGCGGGCCGTTCGATGTACAAGTCCTGGCCATCGGCGATGGCGGCGGTGATGCCCCAGGCGACGCGCTCGTTGTGACCCATGACGATCCCCGGCAGCCCCGGCATCGAGCCGCCGATGACGTTCCAGCCCGGCGC
>JAGVLI010000174.1 GCA_020054355.1 Planctomycetales bacterium
CAGGCTTTCCAGCCTGACGCTGGCGCCACAGTCAGGCTGGAAAGCCTGACCTACAAGTGCGCCCCTGGGCATGAAGTTGCTTGCTCCCGCACTCGCCCTTATTTGCCCTTCGGTTGCAGCTTCGCCAGCGGCGTGCGGACGAAGAACACCCCCGGACCGCCCGGTTGCTTGGCATCCACGTCGTAGAACACCGTGCCGAGAGCCTCCTTGCCCAGCTGGACCGTCTTCGGACAGGCCCGGCCGCCGATCGGACGGCCCGGATTGTAAAACTCCAGTGCGCCGTCAAAGTCCCAGGTCAGGCCGTCGTCGCGCGACACCACGAACCGCCAGCTGTCGCCGCCGGTGCCCGGTCCGAGGACTTCGCTGGCCACCAGCCAGCCGTTGTCCAGCGCTGCGAGGTCATAGCGCCAGCCATCGCTGCCGATCTTGGGAAACGGCGCGACCTTCTGCCAGTTCTTCCCGCCATCGGTCGAGCGCAGGCCAGCGCCGCTCACCAGCGTTCCCTTCGCCGTGCGCACGATGGGCACCAGGCCGTGCTTGTGGCCATTGGCGAAGGGCGACGTTTTCTCGGTGCGCGGATCGTAGACCACGGTCTGGTCGGCCAGGGAAAACAGCCATTCGTTCGGAGAAAGTTCCACGATGGCATGACGAATGACGCTCTGGGCTTCCGGATTCTTGGGCAAGCTCTTCGGCTCGCTCCAGGTCTGGCCGTCGTCGCTGCTGATCGAGAACTGCGGATAGCGCGACTTGGTTTCCTTGGTATCGCCATACCAAGTGTTCCAGGCGTGGACGATCCGCCCATCGGCGAGGGTCGTCAGCGCTCCCGGATAGATCGAGAGCTTTTCGGTCGGCGGAAAAGCGGCCGGCTCGCTCCAGGTCGCACCGCCGTCGGTGGAGCGGCTCAGGCGCAGGTCCTTGAAATCGGACTGGCTGAAGATGGTCAGCAGCGTGCCCTTCTTGGTGACGCAGAACGCGGGGTGAATGTGGCCGCTGACCTTGCTGGCGATGCGGACGAACTTGGGAGCGGCCTCGGTCTTCTCTTGCCCTTCAGTCAGCGTGCTCGTGCCGGCGAGCAGCAAGACCGCGAGGCCGGAACGGGTGGTCGGCTTCATGGCTGGTCTCCCGGAGAATGGGAAGCAGTTGGGTTCAGGGCTTCACACGCTTCAGAACGATGAGGAAGTGAGCCGAACCGGGTTGGGTGGGGAAGGTCTTGGGCCGATCCTTTCCAGGGGCGCTATAAAGGACTTTCCAGTCGTCGCCCGCCAGCATGTAAATGCCCTGAAGCGTCTTGCCTTTGTCGGGGCCGTCGGTGAAGACCGTGTCAATGGCCTTCGGACTCTTGGTCGGGTCGAGCTTCAACGTGCCCTCGCGTTCGACCGTATCCCCCGCCCTGGTGGTCCATTCGTCGCGCGACACCGTCGTCCTGGAATTCTTGGGTTTCTCCTCTTTGCCTTCCCGCTCGATCGACACCACCTTCCATTCCCCTTGAAGTTTATCGAGGTCCTTCTTGGCGGCGGCGTCGTCCTGGGCGGCGCCCACGGCGGCCAGGCCGAAAACGGTCAGAACCAACAGTGTTTTCCAGATCATCGAGCGCCCTCCTGAATTGAGAGTTAAGGCATCTATCCACCCGTTCGTTTCACCTGGTAGCCGAGTCGTTGCAGCTCCAGGATCGCGGTTTCCCGGTGATCGCCCTGAATCTCGATGCAGTCTTCCTTGACCGTGCCGCCCGTGCCGCAGCGGTTCTTGAGCTGAGTCGCCAGTTCGCGCAGTTCCTCGGCGCTGAGCGGCAGCCCGCTGATGATCGTCACGCCCTTGCCCCGTCGGCCTTTCGTTTCCCGGCCGACGCGCACGATGCCGTCGCCTTTGGGCCGCGCTGCTGCTTTTCCGGCAGCGGGCGGATTCTTGGAGCACGTACATTGGGCGTGGGGCTGGTCGCACCGGGGACAGATGCCGCCGATATTGAGCAGGTCGATGAGGCGTGACATCGGAGTTCGCGATCGAGGTCGAACCGGGGTGCGCCGTTCCTTTCAGGCGCGGACTGGCCCGCTGGGCCATTGTACCGGGCGCCAATTCGAGTGGGTGAGAATTCAGGACGAACCGTCCGAGCAGGCGCCACTGGCCCCGGCCAGTAGATGTTAGTCGGCACTAACCCTTATTGATTCTCATTGAGACTGCGAAGGGGGTGTCAGTGATATGAAATGAAACGAAACGGGAGCGCGTTGGAGCAGATTGCCGCAGACGTCGCATTTCGCCATCGGAGTATCCTCCCCAAAAGCGGTACCGTGGTCGTTCGGGACCGCCGCCGTTCAGGCGCGCGGCTGGGAAATCCAGGCAGGAGGATCGCTCGCCGGGAACGATTCCTCCGACGCCTCCTGCACGATGTCCATTTCGTTGCTGCCATTGCCGGGGACGGTGCCGGCGGCGGCCAGGGACTTTTCAGCGCCGTTCAGCCGGGCGCGGTCGCTCGCGGTCAGCACCGGACACGAAGCCCGGCGTACCACGACTTCGGCCACACTTCCCATCAGCAAGCGCAGCAAGCCTGTCCGTCCATGAGTGCCCATGACGATCAGCTCGGCGGAGACGTCCTGGGCCGCGCGAAGGATTTGCGCCACCGGGTCGCCCTGGACGAGCCGACGCTCGGCGCGGATACCGGCAGCGGGCACCACTAATCGCTCGAGATTCCCTTCGGCTTCCCGCCAGGGATCTTGCGGCTCGGGCGGCACGATGCCTTCGCTGTAGACGATGGGCGGCGGCACCACGACATGCAGGACGACCAGCCGGGCCTGGTGGTCGCGCGCCAGTGCGCAGGCCAGTTGCAGCGCGGCTTCCGCAGGCGTCGAAAAGTCAGTGGGGTGCAAGATCGTCCGGATGAGCAGCATGGCGCACACCTCCAAGCAACGTGCTGCACATTCCCAGGCTCGGAATCCCAGTCCTGGAAACAATGCAAGGGCGGGATAGTCGTTTCAGAGTTGGTGCAAAAGAGGTGCCAGAGTTGCAGGCAAGCCAGTCGAACGAAAAACAACCAGCCGCGCGGGAGTGCCAGGTCGGCTGCTCTCGCGCGGCTCAATGACGATTGCGGGGAAAGCCGCGATCGGTCAGGCTGCTTGCTCGACGAACTTTTCCACACAGCGGCGCAAACCTTCTTCCCAGCCGACGCGCGGTTCGTAACCCAGGTCCGCGCGTGCCCGGCTGACGTCCGCCTGGCTGTGACGCACGTCGCCCGGCCGGGCTTCCGCATGAACGGGTTGGACGTTGGTGCCTAGCAGCTGGTTGATCTTGGCGACCAGGTCGAGCAGCGTGATGCGTTCGCCACAGGCGACGTTGTAAACCTTGCCGCTGGCGTTGGACGCCTCGGCCGCGCGCAGGTTGGCATCCACGACGTTCGAGATGTAAGTGAAATCGCGGGACTGCAAGCCGTCGCCGTGCAGCCGGGGCGGACGACCGTTCAGGATGGCTTCGATGAAGAGTGGAATCACGGCAGCATAAGGACTATCCGGCGACTGGCGCGGCCCAAAGACATTGAAGTAGCGCAGGCGGACAGTCTCCAGGCCGTAGACCTTGCTGAAGGCGGCGCAATACTGCTCGCCCGCCAGCTTGGCGACGGCGTAGGGCGACAGCGGCTCGGTCGGATCGCTTTCGCGCTTGGGCAGGCGCTCCGAGTTGCCGTAGGCGCTGGAACTGGCCGCGTAGACGACCCGCCGCACCCCGGCCTCGCGCGCTGCCATCAGGACATGCAGCGTGCCCGTGGCGCAAACCTGGTGAGTCGTCCACGGGTCGGCCACGCTGCGCGGCACCGACGGCAACGCGCCCTGATGATAAATCACCTCGACGCCCTCGGCCGCCTCGCGCACCGTGGCCAGGTTAGTCAGATCGCCCGTGATTACTTCGATCCGGTCGGCAACCGGCACCAGGTTCGCCGGGTTGCCCGTGCTGAAATCGTCCAGGACGCGCACCGACTGGCCGCGTTCCAGCAGCGCCTCGACCAGATGCGAACCGATGAAGCCGGCGCCGCCGGTAACTAGACAGAGTGCCATCAGCGGAAACCTCCAGGATGATGAAGCCAGGGATCAGGTCGTCGGGCCAACTGCCCGCACGATTCAGCGTTGCTCGACCTCGCTCAACAACTTGGTGAACGCCACGCGGTCCACCGGATGGAGCTGCTCCGCCTTCAGGCCGGAAGCGGTCGCTTTCTTCAGGATGTCGGCGGCGGCCTTGACGTTGTTCGCCTGGCGATGGGCCTGCGCCAGGTGGAAGAAGCGTGTCGGCGCGGGCCGTTCGGCATTGGCTTGCTCCAGGTCGGCGATGGCCAGGTCGGTCCGGTTCAACGCCATCTGGACCGAAGCGCGCGTATCGAGCAGGTCCGGCTGTGGGCCGAGCAGTTCGATGGCCCGATTGACCATCGTCAGCGCTTCGGCGGCCTGGTCCGGCTTCTGGGCCAGGAACCAGGCGAGGTTGTTCAGCGCTACCACCTGATCCGGTTCCTGCTGCAAGATTTCGCGGTACAGCTTCTCGGCTTCGGCGTAGCGGCCGCGATAGTCCTCCAGGTCCGCCAGTTGCAGCCGCCAGACAGCGGCCTTCGGGTTCTTCGCCAGCTGTTCGCGGAGCCAGTCGGCGGCCCGGCCGCACTGGTCGGCATTGGCTTGAGCGGCGCGCAGCGTGGCCACGGTGACGCTCGCCAGCATGGCCGGCGGATGCGTGGCCCGCAACCTCTCGCACAGTTCGATGGCCTGGGCGAAGCGTTTCTGGCGGATGAGGGCGTGAACCAGGATGAAGGCGCGCTCCGGCCCGGCCTTGGGCTGGCCCGCGTGGTTCGCCAGGAAGTCGATGGCCTTCTGGCCCTGGCCCTCCGCTTCCAGCCACTGGGCGCGCAGCTCGACCGAGCCGAGCGTGCCCGCTTCGCCCTGGCGCTCCTTCTCGATGGACTCCAGCCGCTGAATGCACCGGCCGGCCTCCGACAATTCGCCGGCCCGCAGCGACGCGCGGGCATGATAGGCCAGGTGCAGCGGGTTCTTGCCCTGGACCGTCAGCGGCCGCAGCAAGTCGCGGGCCTTCGGCCAGTCGCCGCTGGCATCGTACATCTGTGCGAGCAGGAATTGCTCGTCGTCGGGCAGCTTCTGGCGCTTGCCGAGGTCTTCCAGCAGGGAGATGGCCAGACGGCGATGGACGCTCCGATTCGGTTTCGCCAGCACGCGCACCTGCGCCCGAATTTCATCGAAGGCGTCGTCGGTCGTGTGGCTGGCGACCAACTCGACACCCTTGGCATTCGTCTGGATGCCCACCAGGGCCAGGGCATCGGCAA
>JAGVLI010001048.1 GCA_020054355.1 Planctomycetales bacterium
AGCGCTCGCGGCTTCGTCTTCGTCAGCGCTCGCCTCCGGCTCGCGGCTAAACCGTACTTCAGCGGCACGCTTGAAAATCAGTTCGCGCAACTCCTCGGGCGGATGCCCGGAGACGACCTCGAACTCGCAACGGTCTTCCAGCAGTTTGGCCAGTCCTTGATGGATCAGGGTCTGCGGATCGCTGCCGAAGGTTTCCTTGACGTCGTCTTCCAGCTCGCTGCGGCTGCGGCCTTCCTGGCCGCGAAACAGCGTCAGCAAGCGCTCGGCCACTTCCTGCCATTCGGGAGCGCCGGCCTCGAGGTAGGAAGGGATCAGCCGGTCGCGGGCATGCCGGACGCGGACCAGTCGGCCGGTGAGCATGAGGGGAGTTCCGGCGAGCCGGACAGTCTTCCCGTTTTCGATTGATCGTTTCGCGCGGAACCGTGTCACGCGAAACGATCAATCGAAAAAGGTATTGTTTGACGTTCGTTACTTGCTGAAATACTTCGAGCCGTCCTTGATGAGCTTCTCGAAGCGCTGCTCCGGCAGCAGGAACACGTCGCCCTTCAAGGTGTTGCTCTGGGCGGCGTAGCCCTTGGCGTCGCCTTCGCCGACCAGCGCGCCGAGCGTGAGCGTCTTCGGTTCCTTTTCACCCTCCAGGGTGATCTCGATTTCCAGCTCGCGGGACTTTTCATCGAGCTTGTATTCGGGCTTGGGGCCGGCCTTGAAGACCAGGAAGCGCGTGGCCGACAGCTTGGACAGCTCCTGCGCCAGCGCTGCCACCTTGGCGGCATCCAGGTTGAAGCCCTGCCAGTTCTTCTTGTCCGCTTCCTTGATGTCCCAGGTCTTCGGCTCGCCTTCCTTCGGCTCCTTGTATTCCAGGGGCAGCGTCGTGAGCCGTTTTTCCGCCGCGATCCAGCCCGACAGCTTGATTTCCTTGATCTTCTTGGGGTCGAGGCTGAAGATTTCCATGTTGGCCAGGTCCTTGACCTTGAGCGGCTCGACGACCTCCGGGCGGACCAGAAAGACCAGGTCGCGCTCGCCTTGCTTGGCATAACGGCCGTCCTTCTTGTCGGTTTCGCGCCCGAACAGGAAAGTCCGGTCCTCGGTCTTGTCGCCCTTCTTGAGCGTCAGCACGGCCTGGTAGTCCGGCGGCGACAGGCGATAGCCGTTCAGCTCTGGGTCGCCGGCTTTCTCGGAGATCAACTTGTCGGTGTGCAGGTTGCGCAGCATATCGACAATCTGCTCGATCTTGGCGCGGTCGGCGGTCCGGCCCGCCTGATCCGCAGGCTTCTTCAAAGTCCAGGTGACTTTGTCGTCCTTCTTCTCGCGTTCCAGCTCGAAGATGCCGTCGGGCTGCGTCAGCACCACCTTGACGACTTCATCGTCGGGCTTGAACAACGGCAGGGTCTTGTCGAGATAAGCCAGCTTGCCGTCGGTGACGCGGTCGAGCAAGCCTTCGGGGCCGGCCACGTTGAGCGTGTCCTTGCCGAGCTGCCGTTTGATGTAGACCAGTTCGTTGTTCTTGGCGCCGAAGACCAGCTTGATGGATTCCTTGTCGAGCTTGGGGGCGGTCTTGTCGTCCTTCTTGTCCTTGATGCCGTCGAGCCAGATCTTGATTTCGTTCTTGGAATCCGCCAGGCCCAGCTCCTTGTCGTCCTTGCTGGGGAAATCGCGGACCTGGCGCTTGGTGGTCAGGACGTTCAGCAGCTTGGTGACCGACGACTGATCCACGTCGCGGAACTTGTCGCCATCGAGCAGCTTCCACTTGGCCGGCTCGCCGAGCTTGCGCAGCTTGACCTCGCCGCCGGCGTTTTGCACGTCGATGGCGTCAACCTTGCCGTTATCGAACTGGACCAGATCCTTGTTGCGCAGGACCGTCGTGTTAGTCAGCACGTCCAGCAGCGGCTTAATGGATTTGGCCGGCAGCCTGGCCACATTGTTATCGCTCTCCAGACGGACGTAGTATTGCTCCTCGTCGGCAGCCTTGTCGTCCTTCTTCGGCTCGTCCTTCTTGTCATCCTTCTTCGGCTCGTCTTTTTTGGCTTCGTCTTTCTTGTCGTCCTTCTTCGGTTCGTCCTTTTTCGGCTCGTCCTTCTTGGCTGCGGCCTTGGTTTCGCCGGGCACCTTCTTGCCGATCAGCAGGGCGTCGACGACGGGGTCGGCCTTCTTATCGCCGCCGAGCAGGCTGCCAGTGCGGCTCTTGATTTCGACGCGCAGCGTGGCCGGCTTGCCCTTGGCCAGCCCGTACTTCTCGGCCAGGTCCTTGTCGCTGACGTTCTCCGCCACGAAATCGTCGGTTTTCTGTTCGGGATTGTAAGCGACCTTGAGCTGCTCGATGATGGTCAGCAAATCGCGGACGCTGCCCACCCGCGTGGTCGGCACGCCGGGCGGCGGCATCTGCTGCTGGTCGCCGTGATAGTCGGCCTCGCCGTAGGCGGGCTTGGTGAACTGCCAGGCGTTGTCCTTGCCGGGTTCCTCGGACTTGACCAGGCTGACCTCCAGCTTGCCGTCGTTCAGGCCGACCGTCAGGGCGTTCAAGCTGCTTTCCAGCAGCAGGCCCTTGTCGCGGAAGTCCTTGGCGCTCTTGGCGGCAGCATCCAGCTCTTGCTTGCGGACGGCCAGCGGTTCGCCGGGGCGGTCCGAACAGCTGACGTACTGAATCTGACTGCGGCCCGAGCCGATGGTGGCGTCGCCCAGGTTCAGCTTCCATTCCTTCTCCGTGCCCTGGTGCAGCGTCACCACGGTCTTGGGCGGCTCCAGGCCGTGGTGGGCCAGGTTGCGCACCAGCGTATCGCTGACGTCCTCGCGGCGCAGGCGGATGATGCTGTCCACCAGATTGTTGACCTGAAAGTTATCCACGCGCGTGGTATAGGGGCTGACCAGCTTCCAGGGGGCCTCGTCGCTGGCGCGCTCGAAGATGAGCTTCGGGCCATCCTTGGGGGCGATCTCCACCTTGGTGATCTTCTTCTGCGTCACTTCCTTGCCGCGCTCGTGCATGGTGGGAAAGACGTAGGTGTCGTCGCCCTTGACGCCGCGCATCTGGGTCAGGCCGAAGATGGCGATGACGATCAGCAGGGTGCCAAACAGGACATAGGTGGTCTTGAAATTCATGGCAAACGGGCCTCTATGCGATTCTCGGTTGAGCCGTAGCAACTGTGACGGCCGGTTCGCGACGCTTCGGAGAAACGTGAAGTCTCAACGCTTCTCCGAAGCGTCGCGAACCGGCTGCGCTGCGTATTGTCGGCTGACGTTTTAGCGCCGGCGCACGATCCAGACGCCGGTGCCCAGCCCCAGGATGCTGACGACGATGAGGACGGGCGGCAGCAGGACCATGCGCCAAAGCTGGTCGTCCGTTTTGGGCTGCGGTTCGTAGATATCCTGCTGCTTGGGCGGAGGACCTCCGACACCGGTCTGACGTTCCCGCAAGTAATCGAGGCAGCTGGCGATCAGCGGCGCCGCAAACCGATTCTGCGAAACCATCTGGTTGGTGGCCGGGCTGACCGTGCCGAAAACGACCATGCGCGGCTTGCCGGGCTGCGGGCCGCGCATGGCGGCATGGGGATCGCGCGGGTCTCTGCTGGATTCGCTGACCGCCACCACCAGCGGAATCGGGCCGCGTTGCTGGATTTCCTCAAACTTTTTGCGGAAGACGCCCTCATCGCGGCGCAAATCCTCGACCACGGCACCCGGTGCGGCGCTGAAGTCCGCCTGGGGAAAGCTGAAACTGATGGATAGCATTAGCGTCTGCGCCTGCCAGCGGCCGGCCCCCAATGGAGGCATGGCTTCCAGCGGGCGGCAATTCGTGAACTTGAAGCGGCGTTCGCGAAACGGTGCCACCACCGGGTTGGTTTCCAGCTCCAGGTTCATGATGGCCATGACGTCGAGCGGCTCCAAATCGAAGGACCCGCGCAGCTTTAAGGACAGCAACCGCTCGCGCGGCGCTCCCACGTTGTACTCTTGCAGGAACGGCTCCAGCCCGGTGCGCACCATCGTCTTCGGGTCTTCGCCGTCCGCGAACGCGCCGAGCATGATGAGCAGCTTGCCGCCCTTGGCCATGTAATCCCGCAGTGCCTTGATGGCGGCGCTCGAAAACGGCACGCGCGGCCCGGCGACCACGACCGCGCCCGCATCGGCCGGCACCTTGGGATCGATCGGGTCGAACTTGAGCGGCTTGACCTCGTAGTTCTGCTTCACCAACTCCGCCATCAGCAGGCCGCAGCCGCGCTCGAACTGGGCGTTGGGGTTGCTGTCAGCCAGGGAGAGTTCGTTGAAGTCCTGAGTGAAGTAGACGAGGGATTTCTGCTTGCCTTCGATCAGCGAGATCAGCGTCGCCAGCAGCGCGCCCTCGCCCGTGAAGTCCTGGGGCCCCGGTCCCATCGGGTTGCGTGGTCCGCCACGATTGGAAGGCTTGGACAGTTCCTCGACCGGGATCACCTCATGCGCTTTGCCGTTGTCGTACAGCACCACGAGGCAACCGAGGTCCAGTTTGGGATATTTCCCCTTCAGCTCCTCGGCGCGGGTGCGCTCCAGGTGGACGTTCAGTTCGTCGATCCGCACCTTGTCGGAATACAGCCGGCACATCGCCAGCATGTCGCGCACGTCTTGCTCGACCAACGCGTCGCGGTTGCCACTCACGCTGATGATCTCGACCGGCTTGTTCAGTCCCTTGAGGACGCTCTGGGTGCGTTCGCTCAGGCTGAAGCGGCCTGCGTGGGTGAAGTCGATGGGAATCTTGCCGCGCACGGCCAGGATCACGTTCAGGACCAGGAGGATGGACACCAGCAGCAGGCTGGCGAGGGCGGTGTTGTAGCCGTACAGAATCCGACGCACCACGGCGTTGGTACGCTCGACGGTGCGGCCCAGTTGCAAGCTGACGAACATCACGCCCAGGCCGAGCACCATCAGGAACAGCACCAGCAGCGCGCGCCAGCTCTTCTCGCCGGGGCCTTCCGCGTTCAGCCAGTTGAGGATGTTGTCCCACCAGAACCAGCCAAGCAGCAAGGCGCCCAGGGCCAGCGCCAGCCCGGAGAAGCCGCCGATCATCATCACCAACAGGCGAGCCACGTCGAGTTCGGTCCCTGTCGGGGGCTTGTAGAACAGGCGTTCCAGGCCGGCAACCAGGAAGGTGACGGTCAGGATGGTGCCGGCCAGGCCGATCGGCCACATCTGGAGCTTCGCCCACCAGCCGGCAGCACCGATCGTCAGGCCGGCGATCACCACCGCCGCGACCAGGAAGGCGCGGCCGAACATCTGCGGCTCGCCGGCTAGCTTTGACAGCAGGTCTTGCTGCTTGGGAGTTGCGGGAGCGGACGAAGTATCAGGAGCCGAGGACATGACAGTAACCTCTTTATTTACCATTCACCGGGTTCGCGACGCTTCGGAAAAGCGTTCTGGCACCACGCTTCTCCGAAGCGTCGCGAACCAGCAAGTGAAAAAACCAAACCGTGACCGCTTGCCAACAGCGAACCGACGTAGGGTCCGCTGTGCGGACCATTGGCCCTTGAATTCGTTGGCGTCTAGGTGGTCCGCACAGCGGACCCTACAGCCATTTCCGCGCTTCCAACACCTTGACTGTCGCGAACAGCCAGAAGATCGCCAGCGAAACATGCGAAATCACCTCGCTGAGGATGAGCTGGCCGCGCAGCGCCGAACCCCACAGGTCGAGGAACGAAAAGTGAGTCAAGAAGGGTGCCCAGTTGGAGCGCTCGATCACGGAAAAATACTTGATAATGTGGAATCCGATCAGCACGATCATGCCTAAGGCGGTCAGCACGCCGGAGGCGAGCTGATTGTTGGTCAAACTGGAAAAGAACAGGCCCATGGCGATCATCGCGGAGCCGGAGATCAGCAGCGCCAGGAAGAAGCTCACGAGCGGCCGGTAGTCGAACGGCGTCCCGCCCTCGATGCGCAAGGCGATCAAGTACAACCCGAAGGGCAGCCAGGCGAGCACGAACATGATCATGGCCGCGGCGAACTTGCTCAGCACCACGGAGACGTCCTCGACCGGGACGGTCATGAGGACTTCCAGCGTCTGGGTGCGTTTTTCCTCGCTGAACAGGCGCATGGTCAGCAACGGCACCGACAGGACCGCGAAGACAATGGGGATAAAACCCCAGACATATCGGTAGATGATTGGCTCTGGGAGTTGACTGGGGCCATCGCCGCCGCTGACTCCCCATGCGAAAATTGCGTAACCGATCCAGGCAATGACTGCGAAGACGACCAGGATGATGTAGGCCAACGGCGAGCAGAAGAACGAAGCCAGTTCGCGGCGCATCAGCACGACGAACTGGCGGTCTGAAATCAAGCTCACGCCGACGATGGCATAGGTCAGCCCCAGGCCGACGAGCAGGATGCCTGATGTGGCCAGGTAGCGGGGGTCCTTGGGCACGCCCAGCCAGCCGTAGGTGGCCAGCAGCGAACGGCCGATGGCCGCCAGGGCGACCAGGGCGCCGATGGCCGCCACCAGGCTACCGGTCTTGTAGCCGATGTCGCTTTCGCTGCCGCTCAGGCCGGCAGTGGCGGACAGGTAGGCCAGCCCCGCCAGGCTCAGCAACAAGCCATACGACAGCAGGAAATCGGCCTTGATGCTGCCGCCGATGAGGCCAAAGCCCGCCAGCACCACACCCGTGGCACCCACGATGTAGATGGCTCGCTGTCGCCAGACGGGGTCGTCCTCATTGCGGGCGTAGACCAGCGCGAAGGGTAGGCCGACCAGCAGCGAGACGTAGCCCCAGGGCAGGAAGCCTCGGCCGACGCCCGCTTCGGTGGGGTAGACGGCATGGGCGATGGCGAGGATCAGCCAGACCAGGGCGAAGATGCCGTAAGCCCGGCGGATTTCCAGTTCGGTGTCGCGGGCGGCGTGATACAGCATGCCGGCCAGGCCGACCATGGCCATGAACATGCCCCAGCCGACGGGAATCCGCGCCCCGGTGCCGGTCTTGTCGAAGACGATGGCCAAAAGGCCTGGCGCGAAGCCGAAGACCAAGGCAGCGACGCCGATGATCCGCGCCGTCGTCGGCACGTCCTGCCGCATGACCGAGGGCGCGATTTCCTGCGGCGTCTGCCAGCGGTCGGGGTCTTTTTTTTCCGTGATGGCTTCGCTGGACATAGGGTTCGTCCTTTGTCAATTCCCGTAGGGTCCGCCGTGCGGACCGATGAACCGTCCTCCAGCGGACGGTCTTTGTTCGAATTTCACTTTTTCCGTCAGGACCAAAATGACGGCCAACGGTCCGCACAGCGGACCCTACGCGCCGTTCTTCGCCGCCTGCACCGCGGTGTTGGGTTCCGTTACGGGTTCTTTTTCCGGCTTGAAGGAAGTCGTCTGATCGTGGACCACCAGGTTGACGAAGTGATATTCCAGCCGACGGCGGACCAGGTCGAGGCGGCGGATGGTCCAGCCGTTCTTGGCGATGCGCGAGAAGAGCGCTTCGCGCAGGTCGTCGTCGGTCTTGGGGTGGACCTCGAAGCTGGTGATGCCGTCCGAGAGCGCTTCCGCCTTGATTTCATCGACGCCGTCCGTGGTTTCCAGGACATGGGCCACCTGGTCCTTCGGGCCGCGCACCTCGACCATGAAGGTCGCCCGCTCCTTGGCCAGGTCGTCGAGCTTCTTGTCCAGGCCGATCCGGCCGCGGTTGATGATGATGACGCGGTCGCAAGCGTCCTCGACCTGGGAGAGGATATGCGTCGAGAGCAAGATGGTGTGCTTGCCCTTGAGATTGCGGATGGTCTTGAGCGTTTCGCGGATTTGCAACGGATCGAGGCCGCCGGTCGGCTCGTCCAGGATCAGGATGGGCGGATCGTGGATCAGGGCGTCGGCCAGGCCGACGCGCTGGCGGTAGCCGTGCGACAGCGTGCCGATCAGCCGGCGGCGCACCTCGCGGACGCGGAAATGCTCCAGCACGGTTTCGAGCCGCTTGGGCCGTTCCTTGCGGTCCACGCCCTTGAGCTTGGCGCGGTAGGTCAGGTACTCCTCGACGCGCATTTCCGGATAGAGCGGCACCGTGTCAGGGAGGTAGCCGATGTTCTTGCGGACGTCGAGCGACTGGTTCATCACGTCGAAGCCGGCCACCTTGACGATGCCGCTGGTGGCCGGCAGGTAGCTGGTCAAGATGCGCATGGTCGTCGTCTTGCCGGCGCCATTCGGCCCGAGGAAGCCGACGATCTCGCCCTTGCCGACCTCGAAGCTGATATGATCGACGGCCATCACCGGGCCGAAGAACTTGGAGAGGTTGTCAACCTGGATCATGCGCGGCGTCCTGTGCTAGCGGACTCACCGGCCGGCAAAATCCGCGAGCGAGGAGCCTCCCTCGCTGGCGTCGCGGGCCGATCGGGTTTGGAAATCGCTGGAAATGCGGATGGTCCATTGCCCCATCGTGACGAGAGCCGGTCTGAAAATTCACTCTTTCATGCTATTACGACCGGCAAACTCGGCAAGTTCGCCACCCGGCAGCGGAAAGCGAAGCCCCATTATGTAGATGCCTGGCGCGCTGATTGCAAGGGAAAAGCCCGCAGGAGTTTAGCCGCGAGCCGGAGGCGAGCGCTGCGTCGGAGCGCTTGCCTCCGGCTCGCGGCTAGACAAGCGGACGGCTAAACGGTTGAACCGGCCCCCAAACTTCGGTAGGCTGCACTCTGCTGACCCACGTGCTCCCGTGGTCCACATTCCGAGACTGCTCAGAACGGACTCCGCTTCGTGGATTCCAAGATAACCTGGCTGCTGATCGCCCTCGCCGTCGGTGTCGCCGCCATCCTTTGGCTGGTCTTCGGACAGGGACCGCGCCGCCGGCGCTGTTACCAGAAGGCCCAGAAGTTGCTCCACCAAGGCCACTGGCAAGAGTCGCTCCAGGCCGTGGAAGAGCTGCGCCGGCTGGGGACGCTGTCGGCCGCCTGGGAAGGCCGGGCCAAGAACATCGAGGGCGAATGCCGACGGCAAGGCGGTGAGTCCGCCCTGGCCGACAAGCATTACGAGAAAAGCCTGGAAGAACTGGTCGCCTCTGCCCGCCTCTTGCAGCTGAGCGAAGCCGACGCCCGCGAGCGCGTCCTCGGCGCCATGCTGACCGAGGTGCGCCGGCTGTTCGCCTCCACTTCGAGCGGGACCGAGGTGCGGGCGCTGCTGGACCGCATCTTCCAGTTGCAACCCGCCTGCGCCGAAGCCTCCTTCTGGCAAGGACTTTGCTTCATCCGCGAAAGTCAACTCGACCGGGCCGTGACCAGCTTGCAAGCATCCCAGGCCGCCGCGACGAAGTTCGTCGATCCACCCCTCTATCTGGGCATGCTGCTTCTGCGCCAAGGCAAGACTCCGGAAGCGCTGCGCTGGCTGGCGGACTCGAACCGACTGGAGGCCAGCAGTCCGTTCGTCGGCTGGCAGC
>JAGVLI010001080.1 GCA_020054355.1 Planctomycetales bacterium
CAGCCCGCTGTTCATGTGAGAAAACAGCGGGCTGACGCCCGCCGCTCGCCTGGAAAAATCAGCATCCCGGACAATAGAAGTATCGTCGAACCATACTGTACACTCCGTTCAACTGGACGCCAGCTTGCGCAGCAGCCGTTGCACGATCGGCCGCTGGGCGCGAATGTGCCGGGCCAGGGCTTGCCGGGCCGTTTTCCAATCCTCGGCGAGCAGGGCGCGGAGGATGACTCGGTGTTGCCGGGCCATCGCGCGGACCACGTTGGCTTCCGGAGCGGCGTAATCGAACAACATCGTGTAGTAACGGCCGTGGCGCTCGAAGAAATCGCGAATGTAGCCGTTATCGGCTTTGGCGATCAGATAGCGGTGCAAATCGTTGTCGAGCCGCTCGCCGCTCGGCGCGGCGCGGTTGCCCCACAGCATGCGCTTCAGGTCGGCGGCGACCAGGCGCGGCCGGGCCAGGTCCAGGGCCTTCAATTCGAGGCTTTCCCGGACTTGCAGGTAGGCGTTCATCTCCGCTTCGTTGAAGAGCTTGACCCGCCAGCCCCGGCGCGGCAAGTGCTCGATGACCCCCTGACCCGCCAAACGATTCAACACTTGCCGCAATACCGTGCGGCCCACGCCCAGCCGTTCGGCCGTCACTTCCTCGCGCAAATAGGTCGATTCGCCGCGCAGACTGTGCCGGATGATTTCCGCAATCAGGGTGTTTTCCACATCGTGCGGCTCGGCCGGCGGCGCGGGCGGCGCCACGACCTCTGCGCCATTCCGTGACAGGGCGTTGAACTCGATCCGGCCGTTATCCTGGCGAAGCAAGACACGTTCCTGGATCAGTTCCCGCACCGCCAGGCGAACCGGCGTGAAGCTCACCCGATAATGCTCGGATAGTGCAGCCAGGGTCAACTTGTCCGGCAAGCCAGCTCCGCTGCGCAGCCGGGCCTTCAGGTCTTGCTTGATGAAGTCGGCAATCGTCTCCGGCATGGCGGACCTCGCGGCCAACTCTTGACATCGTGTACAAAAACACTATTATTTGTTTTCTGTGTGCAATGTCAATAGTTGGCTTCCGGCTTTTCTGGAGCAGCAACCATGCGACTCGACTGGCACGGCGTCTATCCGGCGGTGACGACCCTCTTCGGCAACGACCAAGCTATCGATTTCCCGGCGACGCTGGCGCACATCGACCGCCTGGTGGCGGCCGGGATGCACGGCCTGATCCTGCTGGGCACGGTCGGCGAGAACTGCTCGCTGGAAGCGGGGGAGAAGCGCGAGCTATTGAAGCTGGCGGTGACACGGGTGGCCGGCCGGGTGCCGGTGCTGACGGGCGTGGCGGAGTATACGACGGCGCTGGCTTGCCGTTTTGCTCGCGATGCGGCCGCGATCGGCGTCGATGGCCTGATGGTGCTGCCAGCGATGGTTTACAAAGGCGATGTGCGCGAGACCGTCGCTCATTTCCGTGCCGTGGCGCGCGCCAGCGCGTTGCCGATCATGTGCTACAACAATCCGCCGTCCTATGGCGTGGACCTCACCCCGGAGATGTTCGCCGAGTTGGCCGACGAGCCGACTCTGGCGTGCATCAAGGAATCCTCGGACAACCCGCGCCGCCTGACCGACCTGGTCAACCGCGTGGGAGACCGCTATCTCCTGTTCTCCGGCGTCGATGATCTGGTGCTGGAAAGCGTGCTGCTGGGGGCGGTCGGCTGGGTATCGGGGTTGGTCAATGCCTTTCCGGAAGAGAGCTTGCGGCTCTGGGAGCTGGCGACGACCGGCCGCTGGCAGGAAGCCCGCGACATCTACCGCTGGTATACGCCGCTGTTGCACCTCGACACGCACCCGAAGCTGGTGCAGTACATTAAGCTGGCGATGGCCGAATGCGGACTGGGTTCCGAGATGGTGCGTGCGCCGCGGTTGCCGCTGGTGGGGAAGGAGCGGGAGGAGATCATCGGGATCGTGCGGAAAGCGCTGGCCGGTCGCCCGCAGGTGTCTCCTAGGACCTCTCGATGAGTCGATGGGCAATCACATGCTTTCATCTTTGACTTGAAGCCAACAAGTGCGTAGATTGACCCCTGCAACTTGTCCATTTCAAGGATTGAACGCCCATGATTACCTGGCAACAACTCGTCAATCTCCCCAATGCTGAACTGGCGCGGCAGGACATTGCGGCCATGAATCTGGCCTGTGCTGCCGACCTACCTGGAGCCGAGCAACTCGATGCTGCCGGCTGCTTGAAAACTTTGGATCGCTGGGCGGAGCGCGTAAAGTTCGAGACGGATCGCCATTCTTATCGCTTTCGGCGCTCGCCCCAGGATTTCGAGAATTCCTGGGGACGGTTTCGCGCAATCTTCATGGCCACGGTGCTGCAACAAGATTGCGATGTGGGTTACAATCTTTCCAAGATCAGCGCGCCCGAGAAAGAGTTCTTCTCGGATGCCGCCAACCTATTCGTAATCGTTCACACCCCGCTGCCGATTTTTTAGCCGGGGGCTTGCCGCGCAGCTGCACACTTCCGACAACGGCAGTATGACTTTGGAGATCACGGAAGA
>JAGVLI010001063.1 GCA_020054355.1 Planctomycetales bacterium
CGAAATGGCGGATCGCTCAGCTTGGTTGACCGTGGCATGACGTTAGCCGCGCAGTGGCGGCTTGCAGGTCTGCTTCCGCCAGCTGGGGATCGGCACCGTGGAGCGGGTCCAAGTTCCTGGGAGGTAGCACCAATGGGGGATTACCGCGAAGGTGCCGCCGATCCCGACCGCCACCAGCCAGAAAGCAATTCACGACGACGGCGGCTGGCTGGTGTCGAAGGATGTGGTCAGTGTTTTGCGGGTCTTGCTTAAATCCCGCCGGCTAGCCGTCGCACAAGCATTGCCAGCTGCCGAGCAATTGCTGCACGAACTGACCACGTTTCAGGCCGAACCGCTGGCACCGACGGCCGACGTGATGCTGGACTGGCGCGAGAACCCGCACGACGATTTGGTGTTGGCCATCGCTATCGCCGCGTGGCTGAGGCAGTTCTGGGCTTCGTTCCCGGTGGAGTTGGCTCCGGGGCTGACGCGGGCACGACAATGGTGACCGCGATCTTAATTCGGTGAGAAATGCCCCACCAGGCTCTGAATCTCGACTGACCCAACTGCGCGAGTTCCGAAAGGTGAGTTCAATGTACTATCATGTCGGGGGAAGAACGAGGGTGGACCGGCAACAGCAATCCACAGGGCCAGCCTGGATGGGCGACTGCCTTATGGTTGGTCCCGATCGATCCCCTTCCGTCTGATCCGGGCAGACAAGGTATCGCGGTTCACGCCCAGCAGCTTGGCGGCCTGCGAGATGTTGCCGTGGGTCTGCTGCAAGGCCTGGCGAATGGCCCAGGCTTCCTGCTCGGATAAGTTCAACGTGCTCGCGGGGTGGGCGACCGGCTCGGCCGGAATGGGCAGGTCCTCGGCGTCGATCGGGGACCGGTCGTTCATCATCAGGGAGCTTTCCAGAACCGCCCACAACTGGCGGACGTTGCCCGGCCAGGAATAGTCGCCCAAACGGCGCAGCGCCGCAGCGGTCAGCTGTACGGGCGGTTGGCCGCACTTTCGGGCCAGCTTGGTCAGGAAGTACTCGGCCAATTCCGGAATGTCCTCTGGGTGTTCGCGCAACGGCGGCACTTGAATCTGAATCACCTGCAAGCGGAACAGCAGGTCCTGCCGAAATCTGTTCTTCTTGACTTCATCGTCCAAATTGCGGTTCGTGGCAGCAATGATGCGTACATCCACCTGGACCACGTTGGTGGCGCCGACGGGCCGGAACGAGTGCCCCTCGACCACGCGCAGGAGCTTGGCTTGGCACTCCAGGGGTAATTCACCGACCTCGTCCAGGAAGAGCGTCCCCTCGTCGGCTTGCTGGAAAAGTCCCAGACGGTCGCGATCGGCGCCGGTGAAGGCCCCCTTGCAATGTCCGAACAGCTCGGCTACCAGCAGGGTGCTGGTGATGGCCGCACAATTGACGACCACCAGCGGACCCTGGCGCCTCGGACTCTGCCGATGGAGGGCGAGCGCCACCAGTTCCTTGCCGACGCCGCTCTCGCCTTGAATCAATACCGTACTGGGGCGCGGGGCGGCCTTGGCGATCCGCTCGCATAGTTTGCCGATGGCCGGGCTGCTGCCAACCAGTTCCTCGGGTGACGTAGCGTACCCGCGCAGTCGGGAATTCTCTGCTTCCAGGCAGCGGAGGGTCCGTAGATTCTTGAGACAGCACGCCAGATAGCCGCCGAGCACCTCGCAGAAGCGTTGGTGCCGTTCATTGAACATGCCGGCGGCGTGATAGACGTGCAACGCTCCCAGCGCAGCGCCGGTTGCCCGCAACGGGATGCACAACGCGTCGCTATACCTGCTCAAGCTAGCGTCGATGGCTTCCGGAGCACACTTGGCCAACCAAACCGTGCGCGAGTCGCGCTGAACCTGCTGGGTCAACTTGCGGCTGAGCTGAACGTCGACCTTGGCCTCTTCCGGCCAGATCATTCGGGGCAGGGGTGCGTCCGCATCCAGACTGAGGAAGCCGGCGACCGTCGCTCGGGTCTGCTGCAACACGGTTTCCAGCGCCAGGCGAATCAGCTGGCGTGGATCGGTCTCTTCCATCGAGCGAGCGAGGAAGGCGCACAATACCGTGAGTTCACCCGGCTGCAAGGGCGTGGTCGATCGGTCCTGACCGTTGGCCAAATACGCATTCGCCTGCGGGCCGTCAACCGTCTTGACCGACAGCCGTAATCGGGTGTGGCCGATGACGATCTCGGAACCGTGCTGAAGACTGGCCTGATGAAGAACTCGATTGCCGTTGACCAGCGTCCCATTGATCGGGTTGCCGATGTTGCAGAGCAACCACCGCCCACCTTCGTAAAGGAACGTTGCATGCCAGCGTGAGGCATGCTCGTCGCGCAAGACGATCGTGTTGCTGGGATGCCGGCCCAGAGTCACAGGCTGATCGAACGCCAGTTCGTAAACCGGTCGGTTCGATTCCCCTTCTTCAACTGTCAGCCAGGCTTGCATGGTTTGATCCGCACTCCTTCCAACAGCGAGTGTTTTCAGGCAGGCATCGTTTTCGTGGGGCAGTCTCGATCGCGGTTGCGTCGCCGTGACCAACGGTAGCGGTAACCGAGGACGCCAACCATGCCGGTAACGGCCAGCAGCAAAGACGGCGGCAGCGGCGCGGTGAGGCCGATGGTGAAGTTGTCCAGGAGTGGCAAGGCACCGTCGCCGGCAACGAACGTCACCGAGCTGATGGGGGCATCCGAGGTGATGCCGAAGAAAGCTCGCTGCGGAAACTCCGCCGAAGCCGCGGTGAAGGTTTCGCCAGTGGCCAGGACGATGTCAAAATAGGCGGCGTAGGGAAGGATGCTCATGAGATCGGTGCCGAAGGCCGTCGTGCCGGGCGGCAGTCTTACTTCGATTCGTGAGCCGTCTCCGTACCAGGACGGCGGACCGAGCAAGACGGCCCCAGTACCCCAGCCGTAAAACTCGGGAGTGACGGCCGGATCGACAACGAAGAGCCAGAAATCATCCGGGATGACTCCGAGGAAGGTAACGCCTTTCTCGGTCAGTCCCTCCGCGCTCAAATAGCCGAATGCCTCCCCAGTTGCTGCCAGCCCCTCAAAGGTGACGATCTCCCGCTGATACGTGTGGGCCTCAAAGCTGGCGCGCGCTGCGTGGGTCAGGTAGTCCGCCCTAGCGTCCACGGTGGTGCAGACTACCAGCAAGCACGCCATCAATCCCAATCGGTTCATTTCTGGACCTCCTCGGTTAGGCTTCTCATGCCCGGTTCTCCGGATTGGGTCAAGAGAGGCGCGGCTGCCGGACAGGAGGCTAACGCCGACGACAAGCATTGCGCGGGCTGGTTGAGTCAAAGGCTTGCCGAGATGGGCCGCGCACGTCGAACCGGGTTTGACGACCTATTTCTCCCGCGCCTCTAATAGTGCCTGGCTTCCCGGTCGCACCATCGCAGTAGGCGCCACATGTCAACGACTCTCCCAAGTTCCCAATCTTGTTCGCCCGCCTCCGCCTTTCACTTTCAGCCCACGGTCTTCATGATTCGGCCAGCTGCCGCGGCCGAGCCTATGGGCGCGCGGATCGGTCCTTACGAGTTGTTGGAGGAGATCGCTCAAGGCGGCATGGGGATCGTCTACCAGGCGCGCGATGTGCGTTCCGGTCGGGTGATGGCCTTGAAGGTCATGCGGACGGACCTGGGGGGCGGCGCGGAGGAAGCGGCATATCGCTTCCGGCGCGAAGTCCAGGCCGGCGCGCTGCTTCGGCACCCCCATATCGTGCCAATCTTCGACAGTGGCGTTCACGAACATCGGCCCTATTTGGTGATGGAGTTCGTCAGCGGCGGCCGCATCGACCGCCAGTTCGCCCGCTTCCTGGCGGACCCCCGGCAGGCAGTGATCGCCATCGAAAAGGTCGCCCGGGCTTTGCACTCGGCCCACCAGCAAGGCATTCTGCACCGCGACCTCAAACCGGCCAACGTCCTGTTGGACGACCAGGGAGAGCCCCGCCTGACCGATTTCGGGCTGGCCCGGTTGCCGGCGATGGACATGGAGCTGACCCGAGTCGGCGAACCGCTGGGCACGCCGGCGTACATGGCGCCGGAACAGGCTGCGGGCTGCCATGAGCGCGTGGGGCCGCCCACGGAAGTGTGGGGCCTGGGGGTGTTGCTGTTCGAGTTGGTGACCGGGATCAAACCGTTTTTCGGTGAAAATGAAGTCCGGATGCAGCAGGCGATTCGGACGGCCGAGCCGCTGGAGCCCCGCGCTGTCCGCCTCCAGCTGGACCGCGCCCTGGAGAACATCATCCTAAAATGTCTGCGGAAGGAACCCGAGCAGCGCTATGCGTCCGCCGAGGCTTTGGCGGACGACTTGCACCGCTGGCTGGGTGGGAAAGCCGCTCGGCCGCGGAGCCCATTTTCGCTCAGCCCGGCATCTTGCTTGCTGTTGCTGCCACTGATCGCCGGACTCCTGCTCTGGATCAATCTCCCGCGCTACGCCGCTGAAGTCTCGTCCGGAACCGCCGATCCGGTCTTCAGGCAACTCGCGCGTGGGCAGAAGGTTGAATTGCTGCCCGATGGAGAATTGCCGCCCTGGGCGCGGTTTGCCACCGGGGAAACCAGCCAGCTCCGCTACCAACCCCTCGGTCTGGAGGGATTCGCTCCGAGCCTCCTGGAACTGCTCCCCCGCATGCCCACCGATTCGTACCGGCTGACTGCCGAAGTTTCCGGTCACAGCATTGAAATGGGCGAAGTCGGCATCTGCTTCGCTCATGCTCAGGAGCGCACCACCGCCGGCGTGGACGACCTCTTTCTTGCGCTGACCCAATCGCTCAGCCCCCAAAGCAATCGGGTGGCGCTGGTGGCCCACCGCTACCGGAAGGACGAGCGAAGAGAGTTGCATCGGCGGGAAGAACTCCTTCAGTGGTCGCCGCCAGCGTCTCCCGTCACGGACTCGTGGCGGAAGCTCAGTGTTGAAGTATCGACCGAGGCGATCGCTGCGCACTGCGACGGACTTCGCATCGGCGAAGTGTCCCGGAGGCAGGTGGTGCAAACATTGCACCGACTCGCCGCGCTTGAGCCGGCACGACAAGTCCCAACCGACGAGTCCTTGCGTGGTGCCCTCGGGGTCTACGTGCGCAGCGGCCGAGGCGCCTTTCGCTCCGTGACCGCCAGTTCGGGCAATTAAGTAGCGAGCCGGACGCCCTGTTGGCGGCTCGTCCGTTTACCGATCCTCCCCCAGCCTCCCATCTTCTGCTGGGTTCTTCCGCACCTCGCGATTAATTCCGCAGCCGTCTGCCATCAATCTGCCGCTGGCTAAATCAAGTCTACGTCCACAACCCATTTCCAGCTAATCGCTTGGAGCATTGCTCGGCTTTGCCGGAAATTTCGGCACAAGCCGTGCATTCTTACCCTGCCCACCCGCGCTCCCGTTACCGCTCTCGGAGAAGAGGATGGTGCCCGGAACCACATCCGGGCGGTTCACCCCCAGCACCAGGATGCGTGGCTGAATTCCACCGTGATCGTCGCGCTGCCGAGGAAAGTGGCCGCTGGCGATACAGGACCCGCCTTCATGCGCACATTCCGGTTCTTTCACTGGCCGACTGCCCTGCGATTTCCGATCCAACGACAACGCTCACTCCCGAAGCACCTGGCATTCCTTCCTTCCCTTTCCCCCGAAAGGCAAAGCACCGTTCGCCTGGACGTGGAACGGCTGGACTGCCGGGCACTGCCCGGCTCGATCCTGGCCGCTCTCGGAGCCGAATTGGCAAGCCTGCTAGCCCTGCCGCCAGCGATTCACCTGCTGGTGGCCCAGCGCGAGCCATGTGCCGAATTGGAGATGGCTCCTCCCGCAGGTGACAATCCAGGTTTGGCGGAGTTGAGATTTCTCGATGCCACCGCGGAGGCGGCATACTGGACGAACTCCCAGCGCCTCGATTGCTGGACTCCGCCAGCGAGCGCGCCCGGTGAAAACGCCGACGATGAAGACGCCGACATTGTCAGCGTCGCGGCAGCGACAGAATCCGCTCCCTCCGAACCCGCAGCCACGAATTCCCTCGATCAAGTCTTCACGGAATCGCTGGAGACCGTGCCCTGGATCGCGAATCAACTCGCGCATAACGACCTTGGCGAAACTTTCGTGACGACCAGCGATCAGCCGGCCACTGATTCCATGCAGGGACTGGAAGACTTCGCCAGCGGGGGAGCTGGTCGTGGAGGTCTGGGCAACGACCTCTTGCTGGCTAGTCCCAGCGACTCGCTCGGGATCGTCTTCCAGCAGTCAGCTCCGGACGCCGGGGGTACGCTGGGTGGCTTCTCAGTTCCGGAAGGATTGCCGGTGGACCAGGGGTTGCAATTGGCCCAATTGGCGGGATTCAGTCAAGGCGGCGAGGAAGCCTCCGTCCGCATCCCCGGCTCGGGCGGCTACAGCACCTTGCTCACCGTGACGGTCTTCATCGACACGCCTACCACCGGCAGTCATGTGGCCGGCGGCGGCAAATTCACGACCTTCGGATTCGTCAGCCCGACCAACGCGACGATGACCGCCTGGGTGACGGACAACGGCACGACTTACAACGGGAAGAAGATCTTCGTAATTCCCCACAACCCCACGTACCAGTGGGGCTTCAGCTTCACGGGGATTCCCACGGGACATGCGGTGTCACTGACGGTCCACGCGGAAAGTCAAGGAGACTCGGGTGAGGTATCGATCACGATCACATGCGATGCCTGAGTCAGGTGAGGCAATTACCGCAGTCCTGACCCGCGACCCCGAAAGTTCGTCTCCGTCCGGCCAAGGGCGTTCTTGACGGTCATGGTGTAATCCTCCGCAAAGGAGGTGACTACCATGTCCACCCACCAACAGCGCGACGGCGCC
>JAGVLI010000557.1 GCA_020054355.1 Planctomycetales bacterium
CCGGCTACGATCGGTCCGTCAAGCTCTGGGACCTGCCCGCCGGCAAGGAACTGACCGCCTTCCCCGGCCTGAGCACGCCGATCTACGCCGTGCAATTCTCCCCGGACGGCCAACTCCTGGCAGCCGGCGGCGACGACGCCATCATCCGCTCCTGGGACCTCTCGAACCGCACCGCGCGGACTCAGTTCGTCGGCCCTGCTCATACTCGGCCGCTGCGCGGTCTAGCTTTTTCACCCGACGGCAAGGAACTGGCTTCGGTTGGCCTCGACAAGCTGGTCAAGCTCTGGAACGTGAGCACCGGCGCCGAACAGCTGAAGGTCTCCGGCACGGCCTGGAACGATTTCACCTGCGTCGCCTATGCTCCAGACGGCCAGTCAATTGCGGCCGGCGGCGACAAGACCGTGCGCGTCTGGCAGTCAGCCACCGGCAGGGAAACCACCAAACTGCCCGCCCTGAGCAGCGTGGTGGCGGCGCTCGCCTATTCGCCGGATGGCCAGCTGCTGGCCGCCGTCACGGTCGACGGCCAGATTTCGGTGTGGAAAACTCAGGGCTGGCAGCGACTGCGCCACTGGCAGCTGCCTGGCGGCGCCGCGGGGCTCGATTTCGCGCCTGATGGCCGACACCTCGCCGTGGCCAACGGCAACGGCAGCATCTATCTCTTCCGCCTGGCTGCTCCCGGCGCCACCGTGAAATAAGCAATCCGACCGATGGTCGGCCACTCCAGCGGACCGGCTTCACGGCCGCCTCCATTCTTGCCGCGCTTGCCCGTGGTCGTAAGATGAACGGCGACGAATGTCCTCTTGCGAACCATAGCGAAACGAGCGAACTCATGTCCGAAGCGCGCACCCTTTCCGGCGTCACTCGTCTGTTGGGCCTGGGCTTGACCCCTGGCAAGCTGCGCGGCTTGCAGCGGATCGCCAACGCCAACAGCACGCTCACGATGGTGGCCCTGGACCAGAACAGCTCGATGATCTCGATGATCAAGGACAGCTTGAAGAAGAAGGGCGAAAACCGCGAGCCGACCTTCGAGGAGATCGTGGAAGCCAAGGTGACGCTGGCCGGCGCCCTGAGTCCCACGGCCAGCGCCGTGCTGGTGGACGCCTACTACGGCGCGTTCAATACGGTCGCCAGCTTCAGCTTGCCGCGCGACGTGGGCTTGCTCATTCGCGTCGAGAAATCGGGCGGCGACAAGAACCGGCGCGGCGCGCCGCTGGGCGCCATCGAGCCGGGCTGGAGCGTGGCCAAGATCAAGCGTTTCGGCGCTGACGCGGTCAAGCTGCTCGCCCAGTTCGAGCCGACGGAACCGGAAAGCGCGGAACATCAATTTCAGCTCATCAAGCAGGTCTATGACGAGTGCGTCAAGCACGACATCCTGCTGCTGCTGGAAACGGTCGCCTTCCCGTTCGACGGCGAAAAGAAGGACGCCAAGAGCTTCAAGGACCGCAAGGCCGAGACAGTCATCGAAAGCGCCCGCTGGCTGAGCCGGTACTGCGACGTCTACAAGGCGGAGTTCCCCGGCCATTTCGGACACGAGACCGATGCCCAGCTGGTGAAGAACCTGGAAGCGCTGAACGCCGCCAGCGAACGGCCCTGGGTACTGCTCAGCGCCGGCGTCGATTTCCCCGACTACAAGAAGCAGGTGGAAATGGCCATGAAGGCCGGCGCCAGCGGCGTGCTGGGCGGCCGGGCTTTCTGGAAGGAATACTTCCTGCAAGAAGGCCAGGCGGCGCGGGAGAAGTTCGCCCGCGAGGAAGCGGTCGGCCGGGTGAAGCAAATCGACGCGATCGTCAAGGAACAGGGCACGCCCTGGTACGCGCGCTACGGCTTGAAGCCGGAAGACCTGAAGCGGATGCGCGTCACCGAGAACTGGCACTTCCGCTACGGCGGGGCCGGAGCGGGCGGCACCGCAGCCAAGGCGGCCGAAGGCGAAGTCTACTGAGATCGGCTCAGTCCGCGATTGCGCCGCGCACGGAGTAAGCGGGGCGGCAGACTCCGATTGCGCCGCGCACGGAGTAAGCGGGGCGGCAGACTCCGATTGCGCCGCGCACGGAGTAAGCGGGGCGGCCTACCGCTTACTCCGTGCGCGGCTCGGAAGTCTCCGATTGAGCCGCGTGGCCGTATATGACCCATCGGGCTCCCGATGCGCTTTCCCCTTTTTGACCACCCGGCCCAACGAAAATTCGTTGCGGGCGGTGCGCCACGCGGCTAGCATTTCCCTCAAGAAACAAATCCGCGATCCAACATGGCTCGAACTCGGAGAGCCGGCACCCGCCCATGAAACAATTCTGATGAGCTGAATCCAGAAGACACAACGCGCTTGAGTTTTTCTTGCCTCATTGACCGGCCGCCAATTCTTCTCTGGGTGAAGGCAGGGAGTTTTTTCGCGAGCGTCATGGGTAAGGTTGCGAAAACCGGAAAGCACCTGTCGACCTCGATGAAAACCATCGACACCAGGGGTGCGCAAGTGCGTGCCGCCATTACCCGTCTGCCGAAGATCATAGTCAGTCAGGAGGGGATTATTGAAGGCGCGAAGGAGCCGACCAGAACGCTGGGGTTGCAGCCGAACGCCGCGCTGGCCGCACAGAATGTCAACGAATTGGCCTGGTACAAGGCGCAGCTGGCCGAACGCAAGAAGGAGATGGTCGATCTCACCGGCCTGGATAAGTTGGCCCAATTGACCTACGGCCAGTTGACTGGCTTATCCAGGGAAAAGGCGGAGCTGGACAAGAAGAAACCCAAGCTGCCCGACCACGATGCGCAGCTGAAAGACATGGAGAAAAGGGCGGCCGCGCCGCTCGCCGTGGCGCAAAAACTGATCGAAAGGATCGGGCAGATCGCAGTGGAATAGGGAAAAGAAAAGAAAAGAAAAGAACAGAGAGAAGCGGACGCAGCAGCGTCCGCTTCTCTCTTTGTGTGCCAGGCATGTTGTGCATCTGGGAGGTGCAAGTCCTCTGCGGGCCGTGATGACCGGAACCGCAAGGCTAGGCAAGGGTGTCCGCCGCGAGG
>JAGVLI010000397.1 GCA_020054355.1 Planctomycetales bacterium
CCTCGCGGCGGACACCCTTGCCTAGCCTTGCGGTTCCGGTCATCACGGCCCGCAGAGGACTTGCACCTCCCAGATGCACAACATGCCTGGCACACAAAACAGAGGCCGGGCAAAAGCCCGGCCTCTGGCGAAATCGATTGGTATTCTCGGTAGGTGCGCGAGCCGAGCGGCACCGGGACTTTGCAAAGCCGTGTGGTCGCCGGCGCGACCGGCCCGGCTCGGCTCGCCGGACCTACCCGCTGTTCTCAGATCAGCCCCGTGATGGTCGGATGCTCCGCCAGCTTGTGGACCTGGGCGAAGCTCGGCAGCAAGCGCAGCTGGCCAACATCGAAGACGGTATGCAGGATCGACGAAATCAGGTGTTTCGGCGTGAAGTTCTCGGTAGCGGGTTCGCCGCCGTCCTTGGTGGACTGGCCGATGACCTGGCCGCCCTTGGTGCCGCCGCCGTAGACCAGCAGCGGGGCCAGCTTGGCCCAGTGGTCCCGGCCCCCGTTCTTGTTGAGCTTGGGCGTTCGGCCCATCTCGCCGCAGCAGACGAGCATGATCTTTTCGCTCAGCCCGCGCGCTTCGATGTCCTCGATGAAAGCGGCCACCGCGTGATCGAAGGACCGGCCCACCGCTTCCATGCCGTCGATCATGTTCAGGTTGTTGCCGTCGGCGTGCATGTCCCAGACGCCTTCGTAGTCGGCGTGAATGGTGACAAAGCCGCAACCGGCCTCGCACAGCCGGCGGGACAGCAGCAGCAGCTTGCCGATCGACTTCGCCTGCCCCGTGTAATAGCCCTTCTTGCCGCGCGCGGCCTTGCTCCAGCCATCGGCCTTGGCGTACTTCGCGGTGTCGTAGCGAGCCAGCGTCTTGGCGTCTTCCTTGGTCAGGTCGAGGGCGTCCGCCACGCCGCCGCTCAGCAATAGCTGTGATGCCTGATCCTGGAACTTGTCCACGGTCTGGGCCTGTTCGCCGGTCTCGAATTGCTTGTTGAGGCGGCTGAGTTCTTCCAGGAGGTTCTTGCGGTCCTCGAAGCGCTCCCGCGCCAGGTTGAGCTGCATGTTCGCTTGCAGCTGCCCGCCGGCGCCGACGACGAATGGGGCATAAATCTGTCCCAGTTCCCCGGTGGCTGCCAGGTCGCCGCGGCCCGCGCCCTTGGCCACGTCCGCGCAGACTGACTGAGGAAACAGCACGGCGTTGGTCGGCATCCCGGTTTGGGGGCGGGTAGACCCGGCCACGCGAGAATAGAGCGAACCCATGTTCGCATTCAACGTATCGGGGCTGACCATCGGCTGGATATTATGGCCGCCGTTGTTGGTCTGGAAGGAACGCACCACCGTCAGCTTGTCGGCCAGCTTGGCCAGCTGGCTCATGGTGCTGCCGAAGCGCACGCCCGGGAGCGAAGTCTGCACCAAGTCTGTGACGGTCCGGATGCCTTCGGGGGCTTCGGGCTTCGGGTCGAAGGTCTCGAACTGGCTCGGGCCGCCCTGCTGGAACAGGAAGATCACCGACTTGCCGGTGACGTGGCCGGGCCGCTCCTCGGCAGCCCTCAGCAACGACGAGAGCGACAAACCGCCCAATCCCAGGGTGCCCAGGGTCAAAAAGCCACGCCGGCTCATTGCGCGGGTGCGTTCGGTAAGGGTGAGCATGGTTCGTCCTTTCGTGGACCAGCGGTGGGGAAGGCGGGTAGGCGGTGGAGGCGGCGCGCGCCCGTATAGCAGAAGGTGCATTAGACGCGGAATTAGGCGGGGCGTCAACGAGTAATTCGAGGATTTCAGGACGAGCTTCGTTTCTGGGGAAATGTCCCGCGCGGCTTTTCGGCGTCGGCCTACCAGTCCACACGGGACTCTTGCTGATTGGGCTGGCTGCACGAACATGCAGCCGACCGGGAACGCCGGTCTGGACTCCACTCACGACACACCCAACCGATCCGTGAATCGGCCGGTTCCGGCGAACAAGAAGGCGAACCTTCTCCGCGGAGTGCTCGTCGCAATCACGACCCGAAAGCCGTTGTTGTTGTTGCGGTTCCCGGGGTCGTTGCTGCTGTCGAATGTGACTCGCGCCGAACAGTGCCGTTCGTTCCTGACACCCTTTCACCGAAGTGGCGACCGGCTATTTCATGGAGTGGGAGGGTCTGGGCCGGTCCCCGTTGGCATGGCATCCACCTCCTTTATCAGCGTAGCTGCATCGACAATGCGGCGCGTAGAGGATGCAAAATCTCTCGGATTCCGAGTCACAATCACGCCAATGCCGGCTTGCTCGGCTGCCGCGTCTTGGACCGCGTCTTCGTAGTCCGGCATGGCCCTGACGAGGGCCGCTCGCAACACTGCCTCATCTACCGGGCAGACTTCAAAGGTTGTCAGCAAGTCGGCAACCGCCTGGCGGGCGGCGGGATTCCCCAACTGTTTTCGCACCAGGTAATAAATGGTCGGGATGGTGGTCGCGCAAAGACTGGCGCGTAGTTTTCCCGCTTCGACCCGGGTCCACAAGGCTTGAGCATCGAGCACAAACGGCTGTCGATTGCAGAGCACGTCGAGGATGATATTGACGTCTACCAGAACGCGCATTTACCGATATTTCCCTTCCAGGTATTCGCCATATTCTTGCTGGGGGTTGCCTGGCGGTTCCGTCAGGATGCCGAGCAAGCGCGGCAAGGTGGATTCTCTGGGGGGCGCGGCCGGCTCCTGCATCTCCAGAAGGATCGAGACGCTGCGAACCTCATGGGCTGCGGGCAAGGGCACCTCGCTGACCACATGGCCGTTGCTCATACGAGCGGGAATCACCTTGATCATGGTCCTCTTCTCCAGCCGGAGTTTGCCTGGCGCACCAGAGCCGATGCGCTGCTGGACAGGGTGCGGATTAGCATTCAGTTTAGGACGCTTGAGCCTCTGGCTCCAGTCCAAAGCCAGTCCGTTGGGGCTGCACCAGTCCGCCACCATGCGGCAACCGGCTCGCCGCGCGGGCGAGCTGCGGAGTCCTCGGCGCAATCGCGACCTGGAAGCCGACGTGGCCGTCACTGACCCCGGGGTCGTCATAGCCGCCCAAAAGCAACTCGGCGCCCTTGCCCTTGCCGATCTGATTGATCTGCCAGCCCGTCAGCCAGCTCCTGCGGACCAACTCCTTCGCCCATGCCTGGGGATCGGTGAGCTGACTCGCCAGCAGGGCTGCTTCGCCGTGGTGCTTGTTTTCCAGTAGCTGACTGTGGCGAACGAGTTCGAGGAGGTCGGCGGCGGTGGCGATGGGCATGGCGCGCATCCTGACAGAACCTGGTGAACGAAGCTCAGCCGCCTGGGAAGACGGCAGTGAAATGATAATCGGCGCTCTGGTACCAGGCCAGCCAATTAGCTGCTTGGGCGACCTCAACGCGAAGCTGCCAGCGGTCGGCTGGCCAGCGGGAAGGCCGCTCGGTAAGGTGGACAGCACCATCGTCTTCGTCCGCGTGGGAACTTTCATGGCATTGCGCTTCCCCTTGTTGCGCCTCGCGGCTCGCTTCCGGCAACACCTCAGCCGGGCGCTGACCTGGAACTTGCAGTCGCTGACCGTCTCCGAGCGCGAGCGGACACGGCTCCAGGCAGCGGGGATCGAGGCGGAAGGCATCCAGCGCTATGCCGCCTGGCGGCGCAGCACGCTGTACCTGGTGGCGGTGCCCACGTCGATCTCGGCAATCCTGGCCACGCTCGACATCGTGCAGAAGAGCGATGAGAACCTCAGTCGCGTCGGTGAATTGCTGACCTTGCTGAACACCGTGGTCCTGTATGCCATGCCGGTGACCGCCCTGCTGGCCGCCCGCACCTGGACCCGGCTGCGGCGCTCGCATCGCCTGCTGGTGTGGGGCTGGGCCATCGCCTTCCTGCCGCCCTTTTTCCTGGCCCTGCTGCCCATCGAGTGGTGGTTCGACCCGGTCCCTCCCGAACAGCAGTCCGCGCAGCACTTCAAGTTGGTCGTGCTCGACATGATTAACGGTGTGTATTTCGTCTGCACGCTGTTGCCGACCGCCCTGTCGTTGCTGCCGGGCTTGATTCGCGGCTGCCTGCGGGTGAAGACGCTGTTGCCCGGCTCCATCGTGCCGGGCTGGTTCCTGGTCGCCGGCGCGCCGTTCTCGGTGCTGTTGTGGCTCGTGGCCCTGATCGCCTTGAACCACCTGGCCGGCAATCCATTGCTGATTGCCGGCGTCCTGCTCTATATCGGTGCGCCGCTGGTGTACGTGCTGCGCGCCGACCTCTTCATTCGCCCCATACCGCCGTCCGCCTGCGCGGCCATCGGCCGCGTGCAGCTGGTGGTCTTCTTCCTGACCTCGCTGTCGGTGGTTTTGCTGGTGACCTATTTGCTGACCCGCAAGCTGCTCGGCCTGCCCCTGATCGGTTGGCACCAGGAGACCACGGTCATGTGGATCTGGTATCACACCCCCACCGAAGACCTCGATCCGCTGAAGATCTTCCAGGAGGCGCGTTCCTGGATTTATCTCTGGGATGTGGACAACTTCCAGATGGCCATCGAGTACGTCAGCCGCTCGCTGTTCCTGACGGTGGTGATCGCCGACATGCTGCTGCGCATGAATTTATCGGTCTGGTGGCAGCAGAAGCAATTCAGCGGCACCGAACATGCCCTCGGCTACGATGACACCCTGACCCGGCTGCAACACCACCTGGGCCGCTCGGATTCTTGAGAGGGATAAACAATGAAGGCGTACGAACTGCAAGGCAGCTTCGGCATCGATAACCTCAAGCCTACCGAGCGGCCGGACCTGAAGCCGGGCGCGGGGCAGGTGCTGCTGAAAATGCGATCCTGGTCGCTCAACTACCGCGACCTGATGCTGGTCAAGGGACAGTACAACCCCAAGCTGCGCTTGCCCTTCACGCCGCTCTCGGACGCCGTCGGCGAAGTCGCTGCCGTCGGTGAAGGCGTGGCGCGCGTCAAGGTCGGCGACCGTGTGGCCGGCATCTTCATGCAGAAATGGCTCGAGGGCGAACCGTCGGAAGCCAAGGGCAAGTCGGCCCTCGGCGGTGCGATACCCGGACTGCTGGCCGAGTACGTGGTCCTGGATCAGGAAGGCGTGGTGCGGATACCGGCGCACCTCACGGACGAGGAAGCCGCCACGCTGCCCTGCGCCGCGGTGACAGCCTGGCACGCCTTGGTGACAGCCGGCGGCGTCAAGGCCGGCGACACCGTCCTGACGCAAGGCACCGGCGGCGTCTCGCTGTTCGCCGTGCAGTTCGCCCGCTTGCTGGGGGCGAGGGTCATCGCCACGTCGAGCAGCGATGCCAAGCTGACGCGGGTCAAGCAACTCGGCGCGGCCGAGGGCATCAACTACAAGACGGTCCCCGAATGGGGCAAGCGGGTGCGCGAGCTGACCGAGGGCATCGGCGTCGATCACGTCGTCGAAGTCGGCGGCGCGGGCACGCTC
>JAGVLI010000131.1 GCA_020054355.1 Planctomycetales bacterium
CGGCAAGCAGCGCGAGTGGGTGTTCAGCCAGCTGGGCAAGCAACGCTGCGTGCGCGACTCGCGCTGGAAGCTGCACGGCGACGGCCGGCTCTACGATATGGAGCAGGACTTCTTCGAGAAGAACGACCTGGCCGCCAGCCAAGACCCCGCAGCGATTGCGGCCCGCAAGCGCTTGCAGCCGGTACTGGACAAGCTGAAGCCGTGAATGGCTGACTCCGAGGGCCGGTAGGGTCCGCTGTGCGGACCATTCAGAGCAATGGTCCGCACAGCGGACCCTACACAATGAATGTGAACTCTTATGACTGCAATCTGGTGGGCGCGAGAGCGGTGTCGCGCTCCAGGTAGCGGGAACCCCAGAGCCAGAACAGGCCGCCGATCAGGACCATCACGGACACGACGATGAAGCTGACATCCGGATTGTAGTAGCCGGCGATGTAGCCCATCAGCGGCGGCGAGGCGACGTCGCCGAACAGATGGATGATCAGGATGTTGATGGCGAATGCCGTGGCCCGGATGGAGGGATGGGTCACGTTGGCCAGGATGGTGTTGGTCGGGCCGGTGTTGAAGAACAGGCAGAAGACCGCGAAAAAGACCCAGACCCAGGCGAGCGGAAACGGGGTGTAGATCATCAGGAAGATCATCGGGAAGCCGAGCATCATGGCTGTCCCGGAAACCAGGAAGTACGAGCCGGAGAATTTCGGCCGCAGCCAGTCGCCGGCCAGGCCGCCGAGCAGGGTGGCGCTGAAGCCGGCCAGGACCGTGATGCCGCCGAAGACGGTGCGCGGGCCGATATTGCCCAGCGGCTGCACCTGGCGGTATTCCAGGTAGTCGGCCATCCAGTAGGCCAGGCCGCCGATGGCGAAGGTCATGGCGGTCATGCCGAGCGTATTCAGGATGTAGGAAGGAGTCTGGAGCAGGGTGCGATAGTCGCTCCAGTTGACCTTCCGCGGCGGCGTCACGATGCCGTCGGCCGCGCCGGCGGATGGGTCGCGCATCAGGAAGCACCACAACCCCAGCAGAAGTCCCGGCGGCACCACCAGGAAGAACGCCCAGCGCCAGCCCAGCGCGGAATGGGCCACGCTTTCGCCCAGGGTGTAGCCCAGCGCGCCGCCCACGGGGATGGCCAGGTAGAACCAGGCCATCACCCGGCCGCGCTGCTGGATGGAGAAGAGATCGGAAATCACCGTCGGCGCCACCGGCCCATAGACCGCTTCGCCCACGCCCACCAGGCAGCGCGTGGCGAACATGCACCAGTAGGCCAGCGCCAGGTTATCGGTCCAGTGCCAGCCCGAGCCGCCGCTGGCGATGCTCCAGAGGATGACGCCGATGCCGATCAGCAGCCAGCGCGACAGGCGTTCGGCGAGCAAGCCGAAGATCGGCGCGGTCAGCATGTAGGTGATGAGGAAGGCGGCCGACAGCCAGCCCATCATCGACTTAGCCTGGGCGACCACCGCCTTGTCGGCGCCGGGCGCGAAGGATTCGGGAAAGAGTTCCCGGCGAATCTCCGGCTCGACGGCGGCCAGCACTTGCCGATCGATGTAGTTGAAGAGGTTGATAGCGACCAGCAGGGTGAGAGCCAGGCGCGCGCCGGGCAGCACTTGTTTCTCCGGCGCGGTCGCGGTCAGTGCCGGCGTGGTGGTGATGGCTTCGACAGTCATGAACGCCCTCCTTTGCGGCTGCGCTATGATCCTGCAAGCGGGGCGGAAAGGAAAGGGCACTTATCGCGCGGGTGGGAAAAACCGGCGGCGGCAAACCCAGGAAGGTCCGGCACTGCCAGCTTGGAACCTGAATGCTGGAGCCAGGCGTGCTGGAGTAAACGGATAACGCTGGCGTGTGCATCTCAGCACAATCAACCCGCCTGGAGAGGGTATCTCCGGGCGGGGCTTTTTCGTGCGCGGCCGGCGGTCCTCACAGCATGTTGTATTCGTGCAGCACTTCCAGCAACGCGCGGTGCCGCTCCTCCGCTTGCTTTTGCAACGCAGCCTTCAGCCCCTTGACCAGACCTTCCATCAGCTTGCGGTGCTCGTCGTGGAGTTCCTTGACGTCGGCGGCGCGCAACTCGATGTCGCTCAGGGTCTTCTTCAGTTGGTCCTCGGCGCTGTCCCACTCATCCAGGAGCTTCTTGATGGCGGCTTTGGCCCGCTTCTGTTCCGCGTCCAGCTTCTTCTCGAGGTCCTTGCCCTTCTTGACGTCGCCGGGCTTGTCGCTCGACAGCAGCGTGAGAACGGGTTGGCAGTTCTTGGCATATTGCTTGGAAGCAGTGAGCCACTGGGCCGATTGCTTCTCGAACAGGGTCGCCGCATCGAGCAGCGACTTCTTGGTGGTGGCGATCGATTTGAGCATGTCAGCCATGATGGAAAATACCTTTGCAAGTGAAATGACGACGGTGTCAACGACGGTCGGCGCGGGCCTCAATCGTAGTGCCCGTCGGCTTCGGACAGGTCGGTCAGCGCCTTCCGGACCTTGGCGTTCACCGCGGCGACCGTTGCTTTCAGCGTGGCCAGCGCCATCAGGGTATTGGCCATCTCGATGCGCCACTTCTCGGCCATCACGGCAATCTTGTCCACGTCGGACGGGTTGTTTTTCACGTTGATCTTGCGGATCAGGAGCTTGAACTGGAACTGCTTTTTGATCCAGTCACTCTCCGTCTTTTCGAACTGTTTTTCGAGGTCCACCAATGGCTTGGCGTGGTCGGCCATGAAACGCTCCTTGGAGGGGCACATCGGCAAACACGACATTTGCCAGCGTTGTGAAATTAGAGTCCGAGTCGGCGGACAGCAAGCGCAAACCCACTCCGTGGGCGTTTTTTTTCGGGCCGAGCAGCGATTCCAGGGCTGGCATCCGGCCGCACGGCGCGAAGCTCACCTCGCCAGTCCGAGAACGGCCACGGCGAACACGCCGGTCAGGTAAACGAACGCCAGCAGAAAGAGCAAATTGAATACCGGATAACGGCGTTTGGCTTCCGGATCGTAGAAGCAGAGTTGAATGGGCAAGCGCAGACCCCAGAAGAGGGCCAGGAAGCCGCTGAGCGAGCGGCCCAGCAAGCTGCCGCCCGCCAGGTCTTCGGCGAAGCAGAAACAAAGGCCGGCGTTGGCCAGCAGCACCAGCACGATGTAGACGTTCTGGACGATGAAGATTTCCCGCACCAGCGGCGAGACCCTGGCCAGGTTTTCGCGGTAGCGCAGGAGACGCGCCGCGAAGAAGTTGGCCGAGGCGATCAGCAGCTGCACGATGCCGGCAACATAGAGCCAGGGAATCAACGTGTTCATTCACCACTCCGGACGGACTCGAAGACCGGCGACGGCCGCCGGCCCGTCAGGGAAACCGTCATGTGGCTGCCCGCGCAACCGGTTGTCGCAGCGATGGCACTGGGAATTGACGGTGGAGCAGCTGTAGGGAAGGATTGTGCGCAGCGCGGAAATGCAGGGGAGCATGGAGGCGTCGGCCCGACGTGGATTCGCTCGGGCCGACGCTTCGACGGCCTCCCATGGATCGTTGTTCTCGGCGCGGCTTGCTACCGCGCATTTTTCGGCGAAAGCTCGACAGTCGCCGGCGCCACCTTGCCGTGCGGATAGTCGGGAAAGCTCAGGGCGATCTTGACCTTGCCAGCGCCCGCCGCAACGGGAGTTCGTGCCGTGCCGTAAAACCAGGCGTCGCCGCAGCAGCCCGCCTGGAACTCGACCGGAACGCGGACGGGTGCCTTGCCTGCCTGCTGGTGAGGGATCGACAGCTCCGCGGCCGGCAACGGCTTCTCGGCGGGACGGAGCATGGCGAAGGTGTCGGTCCCCAGGCCGGGCGTGCCCACGAAGATCGTCAGGCGGCTTTGCTCTCGGTTCTTGCCCGACGGCTGGAGGTCGCAGGCGTCGAGAGTCAGCGGCCCATTGAAATGAACGATGGGCGCGTCCTGGGCGCGGCCGGCCAGCTCCAGCTTGCCCCGGCGATAGTGCCCGGCACACTGCGCCAACCCGACGGCGCCGGCCGACTCGAACATGCTCGTGATGCAGACGGCCCCGTCCTTCTCTTCCAGGTAAAGCTCATAAGGGGTCTTGGAGTCGGCGTTCACGACGCCGACGCGGAAGACCCGCCATACTCCACCGTTGCCGCCCCAGTCGCGGGTCTCGGACGATTTGCAGCATTCCCCCGCTTCGGTGAGGTCGCCGTTGCCGTTCCGGTCCACGTACAGCAGGTCGCCAGCCCGGACCAGCCACACCCGCGCCTTGGCTTCCGGGCCGAAGGCCAGCAGGCCGTATTTCGGCTTGCCGCCATAGGTCGGCTCCTTGCCGACCGCGCGCTCGATCTTGGCCAGGTCGGCGGCCGGCGCCGCGAGCGCCGCTCCGAGGAGCATCAACAGGGCAGCTTGACTGCGCAACAGCTTCATGGCAGCGGTCCTTTTCCCGTCGGGTGGGATTTCACGGATCGAATCATACCGCCCCGACGGCGCAGGGCCATCGTAACAACTCTGTAACAAGCGACTCGACGTGAATAGCGGACAGCTGTTAGCTGATCGATATCAACGATTCCGCGCACACGCTGCGAAGGCAACTGCCGATTCGCTCCCGGCATAATCGCTTGTCGGAGCGGCGGCTTTCGGGAATAATCGGCAGGAGTTCACCGGAAAGGAAGCAGTATGAGCACAGCGACCATCGCGGAGCCTACCATCGAGACCCTGGCCGATCTGGTCCGGGGCCTGGGTGATATTCCCCTGGAACGCATTCGTTTTTGTCCATTGCCGGGCGCTGCCACCGAGGCGGACATCTTTGCACCTTCCAATCGGATGCAGCGCCATTGCGAATTGGTGGACCGTGTGCTGGTGGAGAAACCGATGGGGTACTACGAATCCCGCTTGGCGGCAGTCCTCATCGGCTTCTTGGAAGCCTTCCTCGGACGGCACGACCTGGGGATTGTCATCGGCGAAGGCGGTACTCTGCGGCTTGCCCCTGGTCTGATCCGCATTCCGGATGTCAGCTTTCTTTCCTGGAGCCACTTTCCGAATCGCCTGCTGCCTGCCGAGCAGATGCCCGATTTGACCCCTGACCTGGCCGTTGAAGTGCTGAGTCCCAGCAATACCCGCGCGGAGATGGCCCGCAAACGGCGGGAGTATTTCGCGGGCGGCTGTCAGCTGGTCTGGGAAGTCGATCCCGTGGCCGTCACCGTCACGGTCTACACCGCGCCGGACCAGTCCACGGTCCTGACCGAAAACGATAGCGTGGACGGCGGCGCGGTGCTGCCGGGTTTTTCGCTCTCCATCCGTCAGTGGTTCGCCCGCGCCGGACGGCGACAGGGTCCGTGATCTCATCCGATGGGATGAAACAGCCGGGCCACGCCGCGCAGTCCGCTTTCTGCCACCTCCACGATCTCGACATCTTGATATTCGGGCAGCAGCAGCCGGACTTGCACCGCGCTGCGATTCACCAGAAAGACTCGGCGGACTCCGGCATCCAGGCCCAAGTGGCGCAGCGTCCGCTGATGACAGCGGCGCATGGCTTCCAGCACGGCCGTCAGCAGGTCGAGGCGGTCGGTCGTCAGGGTCAGGTCGCGGAACGCCGCCCGGTGCGCTTCGATCTCCAGCGGATCGCCGCCCAGGTAGGCGGGGTCGAGCGTGACGCGCGTGGAGCGCTGCCGGGCCTTGGGGAGCGTATTTCGCACGAACTCTTCGTTGCTTTGTTCGCGGAAGCAAAGTTGCCGAAGCCAATCGAGCGCGGCGCCGCCAACCGGGTTGTGCGCGATGTGCAGATACGCTGGACCGATGCCGAGCAAGCGCGTCAGCCGGTGGGCATCGGGTCGAGGTTGGTCGGTGAAGACCGCGAGCGTCTGGAAGTCGCCGTCCTGGTGGAACAGGTCGCCCGGTTGCATGCCGGTCCCGAGGACCGCACAGGAAAGCTCTGCCGTCCCCAGCTTGACCGGAATGCCCGCCGGCACGTTCAG
>JAGVLI010000236.1 GCA_020054355.1 Planctomycetales bacterium
GCTCGCGGCGCGTGTACAAGCCGGCGCTGTCGCATTCGGCTTCCATGGAAATCATGCTGCGCGCCTCGGACGGGCAGTTCGACCCGGCCCTGCTGCCCGTGCTGGAACGCTGCGCGCCGCGCTGGGAAACGATTTTCCGCGACCTGACGGATTGAACCTGGGCCTTTCGCCAACCGCTTGCGGTTTTGCAAACAGACCTATGAAGATACTCATTGCCGAAGACGATCCGATCTCCCGCTGCTTGCTGGAAGCGAGCCTGGCGAAATGGAAATACGAAGTGGTCGTCGCGGTCAACGGGGCCGAGGCCTGGCAGGCGCTGCAAGTGGACGAACCGCCGCAGCTGGCCATCCTCGACGGGATGATGCCGGAACTGGACGGGCCGACCGTCTGCCGGAAGCTGCGGGCACTCAAGCCGCGCGACGCCACTTATGTCATCCTGCTGACCGCCCGCACGGAAAAGTCCGACATCGTCGCCGGCCTGGAAGCCGGCGCGGACGACTACCTTACCAAGCCTTTCAACCGCGACGAGCTGAAAGCCCGGCTGGGCGTGGGCCTGCGCCTGGTGTCGCTGCAACGCGACCTGGCCGAGCGCGTCCGGCAACTCGAGCAAGCATTGGCCCAGGTGAAGCAACTCAGCGGGCTGCTGCCAATCTGCGCTTGGTGCAAGAAGGTCCGCAACGACCAGAATTTCTGGCTGCAAGTGGAAGACTACCTGAGCAGCCACGGCGACCTGCGCTTCACCCACGCCGTCTGTCCCGAATGCCTGGTGCAGATGACGGCCAAGCTGAAAGCTGAAAAGGGCGGTTGAGCCGTCTGCGCTTGCGCTCATTTCTTGTTGACCGGCAAATCCATCGGCCGCCGGATGCTGCGCCTGGATCGATTGGTTTGGCGATGGCTCCTTGCGCCGGTTTCGTTTCATCTCATATCACTGACCCCCTTCCGTCAGTCTCAATGAGAATCAATAATGGTTAGTGAACACTAACACTGATCTTGGGAGGGCAGCTTTTGCTGACTTACTTCCTTTCCAAAAGTAGATCGACGACCCAGCATCCACGAACATGCTCGCCCGGCTGACGGCAGTGGTTCAGGATGTCGGCGTGATCGCAGCCGGCGTCTTCGAGGGCAGCGGCCAGAATTGGCAGCCGGTCGAAGGCACGCTCGTCGTAGGCGGCCTGGGCGAGGGAAACGACGGTGGGGGTAAGCCAGGTGGGATCGACGGTGACGGGGCGGAAGGGGTTGCCGAAGATGTCGCGCAGCAATTTGGATGCGTCCCTCCTGGACAATCCCCCAGCGTCTGCGGCATCCCTGGCGGCATCGGTCGCGCGAAAAACCAAGGCGACATCGTCGTTACTTGGTCCACATGAAGCCGACGCAGCAGCTTCAGCGGCCAAGAATAGCGCATCGTCCTCTTTGTCCTCGCCCTCGACATTTTCGAGTCGGTACTTCGTGTCCCAGGCAGCCTCGGAAGCGACTGCTAATTCTTCTGCCGACGCCTTTGAATCGGCAAACTGCTCAGCCAGATTTACCGCCAACCGCAGACAGCCCTCCTTCAATAGATGCCAAACGCTTCGGCAGCAAGCACAAGCAAAAAGCCGCAACTTTCGGTCTGACGCTTTGCCTTCCAAGTCAACCAGCATCAGTCGCGGCTCGGCACATTCCAGCCACTCTTGCTCCGTCATCGGCATCCCTCCGCGCCCTCGGTTCACGCTGCTGGCGCGCCAGTATACCGCGACCCCCGGCCGCATTGCCATCCGTTCGACCTCCACGCGGGTCCGGGATTGTTTCGCATCCCGGACGCGGGACGGCTATCATGGGCTGGGGTTCACATCCCCACTGGGGCAAGGCACATCACGGGAGGTTCCCATGAAAATGCGCGGATTGCTGCTGCTGGTCCTGCTCGGCTCGATCCTCGCCCTGACCGCCCCAACGTGGGGGCAGGACAAGGCCGCCGCCAGCCTGAAGAAGCTCGGCGGCATCGTCAAGGTGAAGAAGACCGACAAGGATTCACCCGTCATCGAGGTGCGCCTCAGCAACGCCAAGGTGGACGTCACCGATCAGACCATCTCGGTGCTCAAGGACTGCAAGCTGCTGGCCAAGCTCAGCCTGGGCGGCTCCAAGATCACGGATGCCGGCCTGGTCAACATCAAGGATTTGACCAAGTTGACCGAACTCGACCTGCACGGCACGCAGATCACCGACAAGGGTCTGGACAACCTCAAGGCCCTGACCGCCGTGCAGCTGCTCGACCTGAGCGGCACGCCCATCACCGGGCCGGGGCTGGCGAACATCAAGGAGTACTCCAAGCTGACCGAATTGCGGCTCTTCAATACCAAGGTCAAGGATGTCGGCCTGGAGCACCTCAAGGGGCTGGCCGGCTTGCAGAAGCTCTACCTGTCGAAGACCAGCATCAGCGACAAGGGCCTGGCCCAGCTGCAAGGGCTGGGCAAGCTCCAGTTGCTCGACCTGAGAAACACCGACATCACCGACGCAGGCATCGTCCACCTCAAGAGCTTGAAGGCTCTGACCGCCATCGACCTGACTGAAAGCGCCGTCACCGAGGCGGGGGCCAACGACCTGAAGAAGGCGCTGCCGAAGGTGGAAGTGGTGCGCTGATTGTCCAGGTAGGTCAGGCTTTCCAGCCTGACGTTCGCGCCATTGCCAGGCTCCGTGTCAGCCGTACTTGCCTGATGCTGGCGTCATTGTCAGGCTAGAAAGCCTGACCTACGTTCCGGAAATCCACCATGCGCAAGGGCATCCTGCTGGCTGGCGTGTTTTTCGTCATCGGCGGTTGTGGGCCTTCGGGACCGACGCCCCTGGACCGCCACAAGCAGCTGGTGTCAGCGCTGGACGAGGCCTCGGGCCTGCTGGCCGGCGTCACCGACGAGGCTTCCGCCCAGGAAGCCCGGCCCAAGCTGATCGCGGTCGGCGAGCGCATCCGCGAGCTCTACAAGCAGGGGCGGATCGACCAGGCCGGCGGCATGGACCCCGAACGGCTGAAGTACGACCCGAAATACTCCAAGGAACTGAAAGAATTGCAGGAAGCGCTCGACCGTTTCGGCAACGAAAAGGCGCGTGTCTCGAAAGAGCCGGGCGGCGTCAACCTGGTGCGGACCATTTCGGTCTACGTCCATCCGGACTCGTCGCGCTGAACCCGCGCGCCGCTTGCGGCTTTGCACCGACCCATCCCGGGAGAACCAATCATGAGCGAAGGCGTCGATCGTCAGCAGCAGGAAATGCGCAACTTCATGAGCTTGCTGCCGCTCACCGTCGAGATTGCCGGCCTGCCCGAGACGGAGCAGGGCCGGTTCCTCAACGAAGGACAGATGGAAGTCCGGGCCAACGCCCTGAAGAACGCTTACAAGCTGGCCAAGCGCCTGGTCCGCGACGTGGCCAAGGAAGCCGGTCAGACCTCGCATCCGACGCCGTCGCCGACCTGACTTTCAAGCCGGCTCGGCCGGCGGCGCTTCGCGCACCGCGATGGCGGTGGCCGTGCCATAGGCCCGGCAGTGGGCGATGCTCAGCAGGATATTGCTGATCCGCAATTCCTGGATGCGCTCCTTGGCCGCCCCGCCCGCATGGACCTGGGGCTGGCCGTTGCTGGCGGTGCGCACCTCCATGTCGGTCCAGCTCAGGGCGCGCCGGCCCGCGCGGCCCAGGCACTTCAGGACCGCTTCCTTGGCCGCCCAGTGTCCGGCGAAGTGTTCCGTGGAGTGTTTTCGCTCCCGGCACCAGCGGATTTCCCAATCGGTGTAGACGCGCGTCAGGAACAGCTCGCCGTGTTCCTCGATCATCCGCGCGATGCGGACGCATTCCACGATGTCCGTGCCGATGCCGACGATTTCCATGAGAGGTTGCCGTGCTTGTTGGTTCGGCGAGCCGAGCCGGACCGTGGCGCCCCCGACCGGCTCTCCGTCAACCTGCGCCGCCTGACGCTGCCACCACCGTCAGGCTGGAAAGCCTGACCTACGTGGCCGCTCACTCCAGCACCAGGGGCGCATCGGACTGCAAATCGCCCAGCCGGATGCGGCGTTGGCCGGTCAGCACCGCTTGCAGTTCCGGCAGGACGTGCGCTTTCCGCCAGCCTTCCGCCAGCAGCGAATCCGCGTCGAAGGGCTTGCCTTGCCACTGGGCGCGCACCAGCAGTTTGAGA
>JAGVLI010000813.1 GCA_020054355.1 Planctomycetales bacterium
CCCGCGCGAACCCAGTTCGTTCCGCGACGTGGCCAAGAAGGTGCTGCCCGCCGTGGTCAGCATCGAAAGCAAGGCCAAGGCCGCGCCCAAGATCATCAAGCAATCCGCCAACCCGCGCCGCCGGCTGCCCGACGACGTTCAGGTGCCGGAAGAATTTCGCCGCTTCTTCGAGCAGATGGAAGAGATGCAAGGGCAGGAACGAACTCCCCAGCAGGGCTTTGGCTCCGGCTTCATCGTCGATCCCAAGGGCGTGATCCTGACGAACAATCACGTCGTCGCCGGCGCGGAACAGGTGGAAATCCAGCTGATCGATGGCCGTAAGTTCACGTCGAAGGAGATCTTCGGCGATCCCAAGACGGACCTGGCCATCGTCAGGATCGCGGTCAAGGAACCGCTGCCGTTCGTGGAGCTGGGCGACAGCGACGCGATGGAAGTCGGCGATCGCGTGCTGGCCGCCGGGGCGCCCTTCGGCCTGAAAGGCTCCCTGTCCGCCGGCATCGTCAGCGCCAAGGGCCGCAACGGCCTGAACATGAACATGTACGAGGACTTCATCCAGACCGACGCCGCCATCAACCCCGGCAACAGCGGCGGGCCGCTCGTCAACCTCGAAGGCAAGGTCATCGCAATCAACTCGATGATCAAGACCCAGAGCGGCGGCTTCCAGGGCGTGGGCCTGGCGGTCTCCAGCAACCTGGCCCGCAACGTCATGACGCAGCTGCTCAAGGACGGCGTGGTCAAGCGCGGCTACCTGGGCATCCAGATCAAGGATTTGACCGATGCCGCCCTGGCCCAACGGCTGGGCGTCAAGGACCACGGCGTGCTGGTGACACAGGTCTTCGACAACTCGCCGGCCGGCAAGGCGGGGATCAAGGATGGCGACGTGGTGTCCAGCATCGCCGGCAAGGCGGTCAAGGACAGTTCGGACTTGCGGCGGATCGTGGCCGAATTGCCCATCGGCAAGCCGGTGGACGTGGCCATCGTCCGCGACGGCAAGCCGCAGTCGCTCCAGGTGACGATCGAACCCCAGCCCGACAACTTCGGCACCACGCGCGTGCCGGCGCCCCGCGCTCCGAAGAAGGAGCCGGCCAGCACCTCGCTCGAAAAAATGGGCGCGGAGGTGACCGACCTGACTCCGGAACTGGCTCAGCAGCTGGGCTACAAGGAGCAGGCCAAGGGCGCGGTCGTGGTCGAAGTGGAGCGGAGCGGCCCGGCCGTGGAAGCCGGCATCCGCCCCGGCATGCTGATTACCAAGGTCGAGCAGGAACTGGTCCAGTCGGCCGCGTCGCTCAAGGACGTGCTGGATAAATGCTCGGTCGAGAAGGGCGTCCTGCTGCAGGTGCAGACGCCGCAGGGCGGCACGAATTACGTACTGCTGAAGAAAGAGATGGCGACGAAGTAGCCAATTAACTGGCTACTCTCGAAGCCCACGGGCCATGGCCCGTGGGCTTTTGTCGTTGAATGCGCCGATCGGGTCGAAACTGGTCAACCGAACGAAGGTCCGGTATAGTCAGGACTTCTCGCTGAGAGTAATCCCACTCTTGGAGCCGCTTGAGATTTTCCAATGCCAGAACGCCCGAAGGCCAAACCGTGTCCGTCCTGTGCCAAGCCGATCCGGCCAGATGCCGCGAAGTGCTGGTTTTGCGGCGAGGTCTTCAACACCGTGCCGTGCGTGGAATGTTCCTCGCCCGTGCAAAAAGGTTCAACCAGCTGCTGGTTTTGCGGAGCGGCCATCGAAGGCCGGACGCCGTCGTCGGCCAAAGTGACCGAACACTTGCCTCCGACTCCCGGCCCCGGCGCGTCCGAAACGATTCAGACTTCTCCCCGCCCAAACTGGCCGACTCAAGAACCGCCGGTGCTCGAAGTTGCTGGCATCAAGAACTGCCCCCGCTGCGACGCGGAAGTCCCACTTAGCGCCACCAAGTGCCGGGAGTGCGGCGGTGAACTGGCTCCGGGCGGGGCTGGGAAGCACTGGCTGCGGCGCGTCGGCTACGAGCCGCACCGCGGCGGTTCCGTTCTGACCCTGGCGATTCTTAGCCTCGTGTGCTGCGGCCTGATTTTCGGTCCCATCGCCTGGACGCAGGCCAACCACGATCTGCGGGCCATGCAGGAAGGCCGCATGGACCCTTCTGGCGAAGGCATCACGCGCGCGGCCCAGATTATTGCCGCAATCTCCACCCTCTTGACCCTGGCATGGGTGGGATTGAATGTGTTGGCGGCCATGGCTCGTTTCTGAACGCGCTCTAAACCAGGTCAGCGTCAACTACTGCTGGCGAGTGCCGTCCGTGCGCCCAGGAAGTCGCAGCTAACCTGCCGCGCCACGGCTAGCTTCTCAGGCCAAAGAAATTCCTGCTGAGTGCGTTGCTTCCCCTTCCGTCCGAGCCGAGCGCGCAATCCACCGTCATTGGCCAATCGCGAGAGGGCGTCCGCCAGCGCCGGCACCTCCCCGCAACGCACCAGCAACCCATCTTCTTCGTGGCGAATCACTCCCGCCGGGCCGCCCGCTCGATAAGCCACGTTCGGCACACCGTTGGCCCACGCTTCCAGCAGCACCAGGCCGAAGGAATCCGACCGGCTGGGCAGGGCGAACACGTCGATGCCGGCGAAGAAGTCGCGTTTCTCTTCGTCGGTCAGCACGCCGAGACAGCGCACGCGGTCGGCGCAGGGATAGCGTTCCCAGAACCGACGAAAATTCGGCATCGACGGTCCCGCCAGCACTACGCGGAACTGCTGGCCGTTCTGCCAGGCCAAGGCCGAGGCGCGCAGCAGATCGACGCTGCCCTTTTCCTCGCTGAGATTGGCCAGGTGGCCGACAACTACCTCTCCCTCCCGCACATGCCATGCGCGCCGGAACCGTTGCCGGTTGCCGCCGGTGCATTCTTCACCATCGACCCCCAGACCTTGCAGCACGAGCTTGGCGGGCGCGAAACCGCGTTCGAGGAGCGCATCGCGTTCCGGTTCGGTCTGCACGAAAATCCGATCCGCTTGACGCAGCAGATAAAGAAGCGGCGGCGAAGTGTAGGCGCGGCGAGTGGCATCGCGCGGGTCGTCGGGATTGCCCAGGTGCAGAAAGGGAGTAACAAAAAAAGGAATCTTCAAGCGACGAGCGAGCCGCAAGCCGCATGCGATGGGAAAAGCGTAGGGAAAGGCGCTGGCGTGAACCAGATCGAAGGGCCGGTCCCGGCGGCCGGAGTCGGTCCACATGCCCCAGGAAATCGGATTGCAGGGTTGCGTCAGACACTGCCAGAAGTGATGGGGAAGCAGGGAAAGGGGCTTCAGGAACCAGCGCCGGCCCGGCCAGCGAATCAGGCGGTGGCGGATCACCCGGACGCCATGTTCGGTGCGAATGCCGGCAGGAAGGGTACGGGCCTTGCCGCGCCAGAATGCTTCGAGGTCGAGTGCGCCGCTAGTGAAGACCGTGACTTCATCGCCCTGCGCCGCCAGGAAACGGCTTAAGCGCTCGAAGTAGGCTTCCGAACCGCCCAGGGCCGGCGGGTAGCGCTGCACGAAATGAGCGATACGCATGCCGGAGGTCCCTCTCGCTAAGGCGTTGCCAGCGCTCTAAAATGCCCTGGCATTATACCAGCTGCTTTCCGAATAAAGGACCGTTGCGATGCAGACCAAGAGTGCGTACCAGATGCCCGTCTCGCCGATGGCCGCCGCCGTGCAGCCTTCCGCCACCCTGGCCGCCGGCGCCAAGGCCCGGCAACTGAAGACCCAGGGCATCCACGTTTACGATTTCAGCCTGGGCGAGCCGGATTTCACCACGCCCGAACACATCATGCAGGCGGCCGCCGACGCCATGAAAGCCGGCCACACGCACTATACCGCGGCTTCGGGCATCGTCGAGCTGCGCCAGGCCATCTGCCGCTGGTATAAGAAGACTTACGGGATCGACTACACCGCCGAGCAGGTCATCGTTTCCAATGGAGCGAAGCACTCGATCCATAACACGCTGGCCTCGATCGTCGGACCGGGCGACGAGGTCATCATTCCCAGCCCTTACTGGGTCAGCTACAGCGACCTGGTGCAGATGACCGGGGCAACCTACAAGCTCGTGCATTGCAGCGCCGAGAGCGGGTTCAAGATGACGCCAGCGCAGCTCAAGGCAGCGATCTCGCCGCGCTCGAAGCTGCTGATGCTCAATTCGCCGAGCAACCCCACGGGGGCGGTCTATTCCCGCAAGGAGCTGGAGAGCCTGGCCGACGTGGTCCTCGACTCGAACCTCGCCGTGCTCAGCGATGAAATCTACGAGCAACTTGTCTACGGCGATGCCCAGGCGACGTGCTTCGCCGCGATGCGCAAGGAACTCTACGACCGCACCATCACCATCAGCGGTGCCAGTAAGTCCTATGCCATGACGGGCTGGCGCATGGGCTGGGCGCTGGGCCCGCTGCACGTCATCAAGGCGATGGGCAACGTGCAGAGCCAGCAGACCAGCTGCCCGAGCAGCATCAGCCAGTACACCGCCGTCGCGGCGCTGGACGGCGATCAGCAGTGCGTGGCCGACATGCGCAAGGAATTCGCGGCGCGCCGCGAACTGGTCCTGCGCCGGCTCAAGGAAATCCCCGGCGTGGCCATCCTGCCGCCGGACGGCGCGTTTTACGCTTTCTTCGACGTCTCGAAGCACTTTGGCCGGACGCTGGGCGGCAAGCCCGTCACCGACTCGGCCAGCTTCTGCCTGGTCGCCCTGGAAGCCGCCCACGTCAACCTGGTGCAAGGCTCGGCGTTCGGCGCGGAAGGCTACGTCCGCATGTCCTACGCCACCAGCCGGGAGCAGATCAACGGCGGCCTGGATCGGCTGGAACAGCTGCTCAAGTAGTGGCCAGTGGCCAGTGGCCGGTGGCCAGTGAAAACTACGGCTCGCGCCCCACAGTCTACAGCGCCATAATTATCGCTGGCCACCGGCCACCGGCCACTCACCACTGAGGATCATGCCGATGCCCGTCTTGCTCCTGAGCGAAGAGGACGTCCGCCAGGTCTTGACCATGGAGCTGGCGTTGCAAGCGGTGGAGGAGTGCTTGCGGCAGCTGGCCCTGGACGAGGCCCAGAACAGCCCGCGCGCGCGCTGTCAGACCGAGCGCGTCACGCTGCATGTCATGTCGGCGGCGGCCCGGAAGCTGGGGGTGATGGGCTACAAGAGCTACACTTCCAGCCGCCAGGGGGCGATCTTTCACGTCGGTTTGTACGATGGCAACACGGGGGCGCTGCTCAGCTTGATGCAAGCCGACTGGCTCGGGCAGATGCGCACCGGGGCGGCCAGCGGCGTGGCCACCAAATACATGGCCCGGCCGGATGCGACCGAAGTGGGGCTTTATGGCACGGGCAAACAGGCGCGCACGCAGTTGATGGCCATTTGCAAAGTGCGTGCGGTCAGCCGGGTGCGGGTCTACAGTCCGAACGCAGCCAATCGCCGCCGTTTCGCCGAGGAAATGAGCCAACTCTGCCAGACCGAAGTCGTGCCGGCGGCTTATCCGGAAGAGGCTGCCAAGGACCAGGACATCGTCATCACCGCCACCAGCAGCCGGGAGCCGGTGCTGAGCGGCAACTGGCTGGCGGAAGGCGTGCATCTCAACGTGATCGGCTCGAACTATCTGAACAAGGCGGAAGTGGATGCCGCGGCGGTGCGGCGCTGCCAGACCATCGTCGTGGACAGCAAGGACCAGGCCCGTCTCGAAGCCGGCGACTTCGTGCAGCCCCTGGAAGAAGGGAGCATTCACTGGAGCGCGATCCACGAACTGGGACAGGTCATCGTGGGGCGATACACCGGCCGGGCGCATCCGCACGACATCACCATGTTCAAGTCGCTGGGGATTGCGCTTGAAGACGTGGCGGTGGCGGTGAAGGTGTACGAGGCGGCAAAGGCGCAGGGGTTGGGGCGGGTGGTAGAATGGTAACAGCCCCACCCCGGAATTATCGTCGGACCTGGAGAAACCCGATGCGACTTTCTGCCAGCAAAGGCGTGGTTCGCGGAAGCACGGTGATCTTACAAGGTGGCGTTTCCTTTCCGGACGGCACCGAAGTGCTGGTTACGCCCCTGACACCTCCGCCCGGATCGCCTGCGGCGGTCCTGGCCGCCATGCAACAAGCGCCTCACCTCGATTCGGAAACGCTGGACGAATGGGAACGGTTGATAGAAGAGGGAAAACGCCGCGTTTCCTTTGGCAAGAGAGAGTGACTGCTATGATCGAACCACGATACACTCTGCAATCTGTTCTTCTGGAATTGGTTGAGGGACTTGAATCCGGCGAGATCGTCGTGGTGCCCTCGAGTGAGCACACGGATCAGCCCGCCATCGAGAAGGTGGCCAAAAGCGCAGGCGAGCGCTCGCAAAGCAAGCCGGGCTGACTCACTCCATCAGGAAATCGACTTCCCCATCACCTCGGCCAGCTTCCGCAAGTCCTTCATCAGCGAATGATACTGCGCCGGCAGCAGCGCCTGGTCGCCATCGGAAAGCGCCTTGGGCGGGCAGCTGTGGACTTCGATGTGGACTCCGTCGGCCTCGGCGGCGACGGCAGCGCGGGCCATCGACGGAATCAGGTCGGGTCGCCCGGTCGCATGGCTGGGATCGACGATGATCGGCAGATGGCTCTGGCCCTTGACGTTGGGGACGATGGACAGGTCGAGCATGTTGCGCGTCGAAGTCTCGAAGGTGCGGACGCCGCGCTCGCACAGCACTACTTGATGGTTGCCGCCCATCAGGATGTATTCCACCGACATCAGCAGGTCTTTCACGCTGGCGCTCAGGCCGCGCTTGAGCAGCACCGGCCGGCGGGTTTGGCCCACTTCCTTCAGCAGGTCGAAGTTCTGCATGTTGCGCGCGCCGATCTGGAACATGTCGGCGTACTGGTTGACCAGATCGACCTGGCGCGGGTCCATGACCTCGGTGACGACCGGCATGTCGTGCTTGTCGCCGACCTCGCGGAGAATTTTCAGCCCCTGTTCGCCCAAGCCCTGAAAGCTGTAGGGACTGGTCCGTGGCTTGAAGGCGCCGCCGCGCAGGATATTCGCGCCGGCGGCGCGGACGTGCCCGGCGATCTCGTCGAGGATTTCCCGACTTTCGATGGCGCACGGCCCCGCGATCATGCCCAGGTGCCCGCCGCCGATCTTGACCTTGCCGACCTGGACCACGGTGTCCTGCGGGTGAAACTCCCGGCTGGCCAGCTTGAACGGCTTCATGATGGGCAAGACTTGCTCGACGCCCGGAATGGCCGCCAGCGGCTCAGCGCTCAGCTTGCCTTCATCGCCGATGACGCCGATGATGGTGCGCATCTCGCCCTTGCTGATGTGGGCCTTCAAGCCCAGATCTTCGATGTGGCGGACGATGTCGTCGATCTGAGCGTCAGGAGTTTGCGGGCGGACGACGATGATCATGGCGGTGTCCTCGGTCGGTGGTCGGGCGTTCCTGCCATTGTCGTCCGAATCGGCCGATTGACAAGGGACCAAACAGTAGGTCAGGCTTTCCAGCCTGACACCCGCGTCAGCAGTTGACTGGTCCAATGAATGCGAGCCTGTCGGGGGCACCGGTGTCAGGCTGGAAAGCCTGACCTACGACAAAGCATGCTCAGCCGCTGAGCTTCGCCATCGGGTAGGAGCCGAGGACCGTGACCGCCTCGCAATGTTCTTGCAAGGCCGCCAGGCAGCGCTTGACCTTCGGGTCTTCCCCATGGCCCTCGAAGTCCACGAAGAAGACGTATTCCTGGCCGACGCCACGCGCGGGAAAAGATTCGATCCAGGTCAGGTTGAGCTTGTTCTGCTTGAAGATATTCAGGGCATCGACCAGCGAACCCGGCTCGTGCGGCAAGCGGAACATGACGGCCGTCTTGTCGTTGCCGGTCTTGGATGCTTCCTGCAAGCCGATGATGGCGAAGCGCGTCTCGTTGTTGGCTTCATCCTCGATGTCCGGGAAGAGGATACGCAGCCCGTAGCGCACAGCGGCCTGTCGGCTGGCGACGGCAGCCGCGCCCCGTTCCCGTTGGGCTAGTTCCGCGGCGGTGGCCGTGCTGGCTACTTCGTGCAACGAGGAGTAGGGAACGTTCTTGGCCAGCCAGTTGCGGCATTGCGACAACGCCTGCGGCTTGCTGTAGATGCGGCGGATTTCCTGCTGTTCGCAATTGGCCAGCAAGTTGTGGTGAATCCGCATCCGAACTTCAGCGCAAACTTTGAGTTGCGGCAAGCGGATGAACATGTCCAGCGTGTCGGCGACCCGGCCATCGGTCGAGTTTTCCAGCGGCACCACGCCGAAGTCCGCATGCCCGCGATTCACTTCCTCGAAGACCGCCGCGATGCTGCCGACGCCCATGAACTCCACGGCCTGGCCGAAGCGCTCGACGGCGGCCAGATGACTGTAGCTGTATTCCGGCCCCAGGAAGGCGACCTTCAGCACCTTTTGCAGCGCCCGCGAGCCGCTCATGATCTCGCGGAAGATGGCCCGCAGGATGGCCACGTCGAGCGGCCCCTTGTTCGCTTGCAGCACGTTTTCCAGGACTTCCTCTTCCCGAGCCGGCGAAAAGACTTCCGCCCCATGATCGTTCTTGACCTTGCCGATCTCGGCGGCCACGCTCGCCCGTTCGTTAATCAGCTTCAGGATTTGCAGATCGAGCTTATCGATCTGGCCGCGCAGGTTCTTGAGATGGCCGGACGCGCGGCTGACGGCTGCATTGTTGCTGGCAGCCTCGGTTTTGCGAGTCATGGTTGGTCTCGGTGAGAGCGAAGATTACGACTGCCCCGTAATGTATCCGTGGAGGAAAACGGTGTCAACTAACTAGCAGCACAATAGTTAGAGAAAACCGTCGCGTTTTCGGCCGATTTTCGCCGTTTGGACGCGGACACCGTATGCAGACGTGACTCGCCGCCTTTCATTCGCGCGGATTGCGGTTGCAGGTCCGGTGCGTAAAAGGGGTTCGAGGCGGACTTCAATCGAACGTTATTGAATTAACCGTCATGTAGAAAAGCACTTGCATCATCTATTTCACGACGCGCTTTCACCCGGGCCTGGATGAGATGAAATGAAACGCGAGGAAACGCAATGAATATAATACCGATTAACTTGATAATGTTTAATCGAGCGGAACGCGGATTGGGCAGCGGAAATTATGCTGGAGGAATAATTGCTTGCCGAGATTTACTCTCGGCGCTCCCAAGTCAGCCAACAGGCAGCTGGTCGCTACTCTGATGGTTGGCGCGATCGGTAGCCGCGCGGTTGCCTGCGCAGAGTGAACGGAAACCATGAAACGTAGGTCAGGCTTTCCAGCCTGACTGTCAGGCTGGAAAGCCTGACCTACGCCATTTCTTCCGAACGCTCGCAGCGCTCTGGCAGGGCAATCTCACTTCTGGGCCGGCACGCGGGTGAATGTGCCCAGGCCATCCGCGTTGAGATTCTCGATCGTCAGCTTGCTCGCCTTTCGTTCCGGCCCGACCGTGAAGTTCGCGCCGCTCAGCCCGCCGGCCGATTCGCCCGTCGGCTGGAAGATGAACACGTCGCGGTCCCAGTGCCGCAGCGGGAAGGACAGCTTCTTCGGTCCGAGCCGCAGGTGCAGCGCTCCGTCCCTCTCAGCGATCTCGACGACCCCGAAGTAGTCGTTTTCATAGCTGGCGGCATAGGACGCGAAGGGCAACGGCGGGGTCGGCTTCGCGGGCGGCTTGGAATAATCCGTTTCCGCGCCGATCATCATCTTGACCAGCTGCTCGAAACGGCCGTTCCACAGCTTGACCCAATCCTGGCTGAGCTTGCCGTGCAGCACGAGCTCGAAGAAGCTGGCGTTGATCCCTTCGGGCACCCCGGTCGGGGCCGCGTTCGAGAGCGTGATGATGCCGAGTTCCTCGTCGGGCAATAGCGCCACCTCGGTCCGCACGCCGAGAAAGAACGCCCCGGAGTGCTTCCAGAAAAGCCGGCCGCGCTCGTCGCGGCTCACGCCCCAGCCCAGGGCGTACTGACTTTCCTGATTCGTCTCCGGGTGAAAGCCGCTGACGATCTGCGGACGATGCGTCTCGGCCAGGGCCTGCGCGTTCACGAGTTGCTTGCCGTCCCACTTGCCGCCCGCCAGCTGCAAGCGCAGCCATTGCGCCAGATCGCGCGCCGTGGAACTGACGCCGCCGGCTGGTGCTTGCGCATCCGGCTGGCGAACGTTCTTCGCCGTCCATTGGCCAGCGACGCGGACATGGATCAGGGCACGGTTCTTCGCTGCCGCGTAGTCCGCGAAGCGCGAACTGGTGGACTTCATGCCCAGCGGCCGGTAGAGCTTGTCGGCACAGAGGTCTTCCCAGGGTTTGCCCGCTGCCCGCGCGCCCGCGACCGCCGCCGCCGTGAAGCCGAAGTTCGTGTAGGCATAGTGCGAGCGAAAGCTGCTCGCCGGCTTCTGGAAGCGCAAGCGATGCAGCACTTCGCGCCGGTCGTAGCCGATGTCTTCCAGCCAATCACCGGCCTGATCGGGCAGGCCGCTGCGATGGCAGAGAAAATCGCGCAGGGTTACTTCGCGCGTCACCCAGGGATCGGACATGCGAAAATCCGGCAAATGATCGATGACGCGATCATCCCAGCGAATGACGCCGTCGCCGACGAGGGTTGCCAGCACGGTGGTGGCCATCGGCTTCGACATGGAGGCGATCTGAAATACGGTGTCGGGGTCGACCAACTCCGGCTTGCCCGCCGCGCGGACGCCAAAGCCTTTCAGAAAGACAATCTGGTCCTTGTGAACGACGACGATGGCGAGGCCGGGAACGCCAGTCTGTTTCAAGGTTTGCTCGACGAGCTTTTCCAGTTCGGGCAGTGCGGCCTTGAGTTTCTGCGGAGTCACTTCGGGCGGCACGGCCTGGGCCGCGAGGGGCAGGAGCAGCAGCGACAAGAGCGGACACCAGCCCCAGATATTCATCGTTGAACTCCAGTGGAAAATGCGCTATCGGGCTTCACGCAGTCTATCGGTTCGCTGTGTTTCGGAGTAGCGCCGCGCACTCGTGCGTGGAAAAGGATCGAGGGGAGCTTCCCCACGGGAAAGCTCCCCTCGCCTGGACTTTCACTCATCGAGCGCTGCGACAGGGCTAGGGTTTAATCGAGCGACTTCCGGTCCGTGGGTTACGATTCCAATCGTGACAGGCAGTGGAGTTGTCACGATTGGAATCGTAACCCACGGGCAAACAGCGCCTGACAGCAGCACTAGCCGCTCACCCGCTCCGCTTGCTCGCCGACGCCGAGCCGGTAGCAAAGCTGCTCGAAAGCGTCCAGGTGGCGCGGGTGGGTGTTGTGCAGATGCACCCCTTCGGTGAGGAGCTGCAACTGGTCGTTGCGCGGCACGCCGGCTGCGCGCATCATTTTCTCGAACGGTTTGAGGTCCGCCGCGTAGATCAGCAGCAGCTTGTGCTCGTCGAACTGCACTTCCATCGGTTCGTCCAGGCCGATGATGGCCGTGCCCGTGCAGCCGTCGTGCAGCAGCAAGTCCTCGAAGTCGCAGAAATGGCTGCTCAGCACCGGCAGGTCGATGTGCTCGCGATGCAGGTCGTGGTGCCGGCCGTTCTCGGAATGATGGCTGCTCTCCAGCACGACATCCACCACGTTGCCGAGCGGTTCCAGGACGGACAGGAAGAGGTCGAACAGGCGTTCGCGCGATACGGATGCCGCCAGCAATGGCACGCGGAGATCGTGCCGTTCGTCCTGGTAAGTCTGGATGCGATAACCTTCCCGCGGCGTGACGGGCAGGTCGAGGGCGGGACGCACCGCCTCGGTCAGCCAGAAAGCGCCGTACTTATCCCGTTGCAGATGAGTGGCCAGTTTATCCAGCTTCACGAGTTTACCCTGTCCGGAGCTTGGGAGATGAAATGAGCCCATTTTGAGACTGGCAGGGGTCGAACCGCCAGGGTCGGCGGCCGCCGAGAGAAGTATAGGTCGCAACTCCTCGGCGGGCCAGCAGGCCGAGCAGATTATAGGCGGGACCGAGTGTCGGTGGTAAAAGTCCTTTGGAAAGGGAGGCTTGCGCAGCCTGGACGCTTTGGTGCCACGGATGCTCCTTGCCGAAGGCGGCGCATATTCCGCAAATCGGGATTCCGCTGCTCTCTTGCCGCCGGGCAGCCGATAGGATTCAATGATGTCCTTCGCGGTTAGCCGCGAGCCGCAGGCGAGCGCTCG
>JAGVLI010000892.1 GCA_020054355.1 Planctomycetales bacterium
GTCGGCGGCGCGGCGGTTGCCCGGCGCGCCGAAGTTGATGCCGACCCGGCGCACCGTGCCGGCGACTTCCCGATGGCCGTAATAGGTCCACATCTCGGCTTCGGCCATCGGCACCAGCGCCAGCGAAGTTTGATTCTGGTAACTGCACGTGCAGGTGCGGGTATATTCCGGCGCGACCAGCACGCCGCCGGCGACGATCAGGTTGTTCGTGCAGCCGGAGCGAAAGCCGCCGAAATTGCCCGTCCCGCCGTCGTGAGCCAGGTCAAAATAACCCGCAGCGCCCGAGCGAAACGTCAGCAGGTGCTGGGAGGCCAGCGGCGTATTGCAGCCGTAGTCGCGCGTCCAGGTCCATTCGGTCGGTTGTCCGGTCAGCGGATGTGGGCGCAAGTACGGCGCGCCGGTCAGCAGATGGCAGGCGCTGCGGTCCTTGAGGATCAGGTCGCCGTGAATCATGGCCGGCCCGCGATAGTCCGGCCGCTGCCAGAGGATCGTGCCCCGGTCCGCGCGCCAGGCCCGCATGCCGTCCGCTTCGTCCCAGAGCGTGTCGCGGGACACCAGTCCTGCTTCCACCAGCACATCGTGCTTGGCGGAATAACTGAGCCAGGTGCCGAACACGTCGTCGGTCGCGGTCCACAATTCCTTGCCGGTCTTCAGGTCCAGCACCAGCAGGCGAGCCTTGCCGCTTGTCGTTTCGTTGTAGCTGCGTCGGCCCCAGGAAGCCGTGCTCGGCCGGTCGATGCCGTAGAGCCGGCCGCCGCCCATGCACAGGGTATTATGCCGAAAACCATGCTGCGCCGTCGCCGTCCAGAGCAGCTTGCCCGTGTGTCGATGCAGCACCGCCAGCTGCTTGCTCGCCGCCACCGACGTACCACGCTCCCGCGCTTCGGTGTCGATAGCGCAGACCAGGTAGTCGTCGGCAATGTTGATGTAGCGACACACGCCGGACGTCCGGTCCCGCGTCAGCCGGGGCAACGGCAACTCACTGAGTACCTTACCGGTTTCGGGATCGAGCCGCACCACGACCCGGCCATGAGCGATGTAGATGCCATCGCTGGTCGAGACGTAATTGGAGCCGCTGGCGTTGGCGCCGGGCTGATGCCAGGTTTCATCGTAGTCCTTGCCCACCCCAGCCAGGCGGGTTTCCCACAGCTTGCAGCCGGTGTAGATGTCGATGGCGCGCAGCAGGTCCGGCCCTTCGATGATGAGCCGGCCGTCGATGACCTGCGGTTGCGGCCCGTGACCATGGCGCGGCAGCGTACCTTCGTGCGACGGCCCGCCAAACCAGAGGACGCCCAGCGGCGCCTTGACGAGCTGGTCCTTCGATACGCGGGTGTTAGCGGCGTCGGCATGCTCGTGGGTCCAGTTGGCCGCGCCAGGCAACGGGCCTTCGCGCGTCAATTGCACCCAGGCGCCTTCCGTCGAAGCAGCGGCCGGCGCATGAATGCGGACTTTCGCATTCACCATTCCAAACTCGGCCACGGCCTGGGCGAACGGTCGCGGTTCGTCGGGCGACACCGGCAGACAGGCCGTCCCGCCGTGGGGCCGCAGGGCAGCGTACAGCCTGGGCAACATCGCCTTCGGCACGGATTCCTCGGACACGATCAGGCTGGCGAAGTACGGCGGCAGCGCCAGCGAATCCGGCGTGCCGACCACCAGCGCCAGCCGATCCGGCAGGATGCCTCCCCGGATCAGGCGTTCGCGCAGGTCATCGGCCTTAACGGCATCGGCTTCGACCGCCACGATACGCAGGCTGCTCTGCCGGGCCAGTTCGGTGACGAGACGGCCCGAACCTGTGCCCCAGGCCAGGCACCACCCCGAACGGACTTTCGTGGTCGCCAGGATTTCGGCTGCCTTCTCCGTCCAGCGGTCGCGTTCTTCCGTCGGCGCGGTTTCAAAAGGATACTTCCTCGGCTTCAGAGCTTCCGGGCCAAAGCAGTAAATCCGGCCCTGTCGGGTGGACACGAACAGCTTGCCGTCCGCCGCCAGCAAGTGCAGCGGCGTGCCCTCGATTTCCGCGCGCCAGCTGCATTCGCCTTTCGCCGACAACGGCAATTCAAGGGCATAGACCTGGTTGGCCGCTCCAAGGTACAGGCGATGTCCGTCCCGCGCCAGCGCGGTCGCCGGTGGGATCGAAATCGACCGACTCGGCGTCAGCCGTGCCGTGGCCCATTCCCAGCGCCGCTCCACGGGAGGCCCTTTCGCGATGCCTGGCATGTCGTAGACGTGACACTGGCGGTCCGCGCAGGCAATCAGATAGTCATCGTGCATGAGCGCCGGCTGCCCCACTTGTCCCAGGCGGTCGCCGGTCGCCAGCTCGAAAGCGACCCCGCCGTTGACGTAAACCCCACCCCGCGCCGCCACATTCCAGCCGCCGATGCCATTGTCCGACAGCCGAAAATGCACCAGCTTGCCGGTCCTGCGGTCGAAGCAAGCCGGCACGGAACGGCCGCCGGAAACCAGCAGCTTGTCGCCGGCCACGGCCAGCGTTCCCTGCGGCGCCACTCCGGCGAAAGAATCGGCGTGGTGAGGCTGAAGTCGATAGGTCGAGCCGTCGCCGTCGTTGGTCCAGATCAACTTGCCGGTTTCGGCATCGAGTGCATGGACGAAAATCCCCATGAACGGCCAGATGCCCGCCGCGAAATAGACGACGCCGTCGGCGGCCACCGGCGCGCCCCGCGCCGGCCAGGTGGAAATCAGCCGGTCGTTGCCGAGAATCAGTCGATCCGCCGGCCCGCCGCGAAACTTCCAGAGCAGCGCGCCGGTTTCTCCGGCCAAACAGTAGAGGTAGCCATCGTCGGAAGCGCAGTACACTTGATCGCGCCAGACGCAGGGCGCGAGGCGAATCGGCCCATTCGTGAAGAACCGCCAGCGTTCTTCGCCGGTGTCGGCATCGAGGGCCGTCAGGCTGTCGGTGCGCGCCGAGCCGACCAGCAGCAGATTACCCAGCGCCACCGGCCGATAAGCGGCGTCGAACTGCAAGCTCGACTGATCCACCCAGGCGGGTCGCGGCGGGGCGTACTGTCGGACCCATTGCAGATGCAGGTCGTCCGTCTCGGGGCCGGCCTTGCTCACGCGCAGCTGGCCGCGCTCGACCGACGGAGCGCCCCGTCCGAGCAGGAGCAGGGCACAGGCCAGCAACAGGCACGTACAGCCCGCCAGCGATATTGCGGCTTGTCTTCGACCCATGGGGATGCGATTTCTCTCGACGGTGAACTGGCGGGGTTGGTGGGCAGGGCGCTGAACCGATCATTTCGCTCAGCAAGCACTCTAACCGACGGCCCCAGTGCCGCGAAAGGAGAAAGCCGGCGGCGCAGCGCTTTTCCATCCGGCTTGCCCGCGAAAGCGCCGCTTACTTTTCACTCTTCAACAGTCGAAAGGGCGCGATGACCATCCGGGTCGCCGTCGGCATGTCGTCATAGGTCAGCTCGACCTCGAAATCCTCGTCCTTCTTCCGGCCCGGCCCGCTGAACCCCGAACTGCTGAGTTGCTTGCCTGCCCCATCGAACAACAGGTAAGCGTAGTTGGTCGATTCGTGGTCCTTGATCGTGGACCGAATTGCCAGGAGCAGCTTCCGGCCCTCGCGTTGCTTCTCCTGAACGACGATGCCGTTCTGGATCAATTCGGGATCGACTTCGAGCTTCAACTCGCCGACGATCACGGTCGTTTGGCCGGTGTCCCGCACGGTCGCCGCGATTGGTCCCCCGGTCCGGGGACCGCAACCGCCGGAAAGCCCAAGGCCGGCAGTCGTCGCCAGGATCAGGAAGCAGAAACGGCAGTCACTCATGACAACCCTCCCACGCTGGAAAGGACGTATTGTAATCGGGAGTCGGCGAGGCAATGGCAACAGAAATGGCGATTTACGCCCAGCGGCGGAGCAAGCGCTCGGCGCCTTCGGTCAACTCGCGCACGATCTCGGCCGCCGGCTGGACACGCCGTACCGCGCCGACCGATTCTCCCGCATACAGCGCCATCGCCTCGATCTGGCCGGTGGTCGTCACCAGTGGAGTCGGCGTCGAGAACCTGGGCAGCGACAGGCGGTTGCCGCCAATCAGCGTTTCGCCGACCGCACCGTCA
>JAGVLI010000294.1 GCA_020054355.1 Planctomycetales bacterium
CAGCCGCGCCTGGAGGGCCTCGATCGACTCCTCGTGTTCGCTCCGTTTAATGCTCCGCCCCCTGTCCGGCTGCTGGTGCAGGCGGGACGCGGCGAACACGCTGGACCATGCACCGGCGCACAGCGGTATAAATCGTTGCCGTGTCAGACTCCGAAAGCTGTATGGCCTCTAAACTGCTGGGCTATTTTCAAATGTCCCTTGGGGACAACGAATCGGAGGCTGACACTTCGGCTCTCTCACTTCCCCGCCGGCTTGAACACCAGCACCTGCTTGGCCGCTTCCAGCGCTTGCCGCAGCTTCGGATAGTCGATCTCCTGCACGCTCTGCTTGGCGTCGATGGCCTGGCAGGCCGCCAGCGCCGCCGATTCGCCCAGCACCATGAACACCGGCTCCATGCGGGCTGATCCGTAAGCGATGTGGCTGGCCGACAGGCAGACCGGCACCAGCAGGTTCTCGCACTCTTCCGCCTTCGGCGTGATGGCCCGATACGGAATCGCATACGGTCCCTTCGGGCCGACTTGCACGTCGCCCTCGTTGATGGCCGCGTTGTTCTTGACGATGCGCTGACAGTTGTGCGAGTCCATATTGTACGCGCCCAGGCCCACGGAATCGTCGATGGTCGTCTTGTGCTCGCAGTCGTTCTGAGTGATGACGTAGCGGCCGACCATCCGCCGGGCTTCGCGGACGTAGAGCTGATGCGGCCAGCCCTGCGTGTCCTGAAACTCGTCCTTGCACAGTCCCCAGGCCAGCATCTCTTTCTGCACGCCTTCGGGCACCCGCGAGCTGCTGCTCAGGAAGTAGAACAGCCCGCGCATGTAGTGGATGTGGTCCTTCCAGATGCGGTTGCGCGTCGCCCAGTCGCCGTCGGGATAATCGTAGTTCGCGCCGATGTGGTCGGTCGAGACCGCGCCCTGGTTGTTGATGTCGGTCTTGTCGGGCGTGATCATGTCGATCTTCAGCAGCATCCGCAGCGTCGGCTGCTTTCCGTCCGCCACCAGGGCTTCGAGGTTGCGCGCCAGCAGTTCGTAGCGCTTCGGGTCGTAGGCCACCGGCGCGCGGATCGGCAGCTTGTTGCCTTCCTTTTTCGTCAGACACATGCGGAAGTTGTAGGCTTGCACGCGGGCATCGCCGTCGCCCGGCTTGCCGCCGTCGCCCGCCTGAATCAATGGCAACAATCCGCTTGCGGTTTCGCGAGGTGTGACATAGGGATCGACCTTGACCAGGAACTGATGCTTGGGCGTGCTGGCCCGGATGCCATTGAGCGCTTCCTTGTACTTGCTGACTGCTTCCCGGCCGACGTGATAGCCGACCTTCGCCTTCGCCAGCAGGTCGCCTTCGTAAGTACAATCCATGAACATCGCGGCTTCCACGATGGCCGCTTGCGGCTTCGCGGGTTTCGCCGCCGGCGCCCCGTCCTCATCCGGCGGCGCGTGATCCAGCACCAGCTTGGTGATCCGCCGACCGTTCTTCTCGACGGTCCCCAGGCGATGCTCGTAAATCACGCGGACCTTGTTCTCTGCGATCAAGTCCTTCAGCGTCTTCTCGGCGACGTGCGGCTCGAAGGTCCAGGCTTCGTCCTTGCCGTAGTGCTTGCCGAGCCGCTTGTAGAACTGGCGCGACATGCCGCCGATGGCTGCCTTGTTGCCGAAATCGGTCCAGCCCAGGCCGCCGCTGGTCATGCCGCCCAGGTGCTTGCCGGGTTCGATCAACACCACCGTCTTACCCAGTTGGGCCGTCTTGACCGCCGCGATGACGCCCGCAGCCGTGCCGCCGTAGACGCAGACGTCCACCTTGATGGGCGTCGGGTCGGCGGCCGGCAGCGAGCCCGATCCGGAAAGGCCAACGATGAAGCCCAGCGGCAACAGCACGACGGCAAGACGCCCCATGATCGATTCTCCGAGTCGGTGTTTTCTTCCTCGTTCCCAGGTTCTGCCTGGGAACGCACTGGCCGCGAGGCTCCGCCTCGCCCACCCCCAACTTGCCGAACTGTTCGAATGCGCGAATCCTCGGAATCGAGGCAGAGCCTCGACGGCGGCCCGTTCCCAGGCCGGAGCCTGGGAACGAGGATAAGATCGCGAATCCTCGGAATCGAGGCAGAGCCTCGACGGCGGCCCGTTCCCAGGCGGAAGCCCTGGGAACGAGGATACGGCTACTTCTGCCCCAGTTGCCGGCGGACGATGCGCAGGAACGCCTGCACGTGCGCCGGCAGGTGCGCGCCCTTGCGGGTCACGATGGCGACGGGCGTGATGCCGAACCACTGCGAGACGTTGCGCAGCCAGAGTCCCGGCGCCGGCTTGCGCGGGTTGCCGCCGTACCAGAGCGAGATGCCCAGGCCGAGCGCCACGTAGGTCTGCGTCAGCGAGAACGACCGGCTTTCGAGGACGACGCGAATCTTCTCGCGTACCCCTTGCTGACGCAGCATCTCCTCGACGTGCCGGCGCGGCTGCGTCTCGCGCGCCGGCATGATCCACGGCCAGGCCAGCAGGTCCGTCAGCTTGAGGTTCCGCTTCTTGCTGAGCGGGTGCCCTTCGACCGCGGTCAGCAGCCAGGGCAGCTCCAGCAAGTCCTCGACGACCAGCTGCGGATCGAGCGCTTCCTCGGGCAAGTAGGTGACGATGCCCACGTCGGCGTCGCCGGCCAGGACGTGCCGCAGCGACTGGTCGGCCGGCTCGTTGAGCAGCGACAGCATCACCTTCGGCTCGGCGGCGACGAATTCCTGCAGCGGTTCGCCGAGAAACTCGGCCAGCAGCATCGAGGTGGAAGCGACCGTGAGCTGTCGGGGCGCGCCGTCGATTTGCTCGTGGAGCAGTTCGCGGACGCTGTCGATGCCGACCAGGTGCGGTTCGAGGAGTTCGAGCGCCAGCTGGCCTTCGTGGGTGAGA
>JAGVLI010000739.1 GCA_020054355.1 Planctomycetales bacterium
CGAGCAGCGGGCGCTGGGCTTCTGGCTCTACCTGATGGGCGACGCCGTCATCTTCGCGCTCCTGTTCGCGACCTACGTCATCATGGTCAACAACACCGCGGGCGGGCCGGCCGGCAAGGACCTGTTCGATCTGCGCAACGCCGCGCTGGAGACCGTGCTGCTGCTGGTCAGCAGCACCACCTTCGGCTTCGCCTCGCTGTCCGCCAGGACCGGCAACCGCGGCGCGGTCGTGTTCTGGCTGCTGGTCACCTTCGCGCTGGGCGCGGGCTTCGTGTTCCTGGAGATCCGCGAGTTCGCCGGCATGATCGCCGCCGGCGCCGGCCCCGACCGCAGCGGCTTCCTCTCCGCCTTCTTCACCCTGGTCGGCACCCACGGCGTCCATGTCAGCATGGGCCTGGTCTGGATCCTGATCATGTGCGGCCAGGTGATGACGAAGGGCCTCTCCGTGCCCGTCGTCTCGCGGCTGTTCCGGCTGGGCCTCTTCTGGCACTTCCTCGACATCGCCTGGGTCGGCATCTTCTCCATCGTCTACCTGCCGGGGCTGCTGTGATGGAAAACCAACCCGACCATGGCCTGCGTTCCTACCTGATCGGCCTGATTCTGGCCGTCGTGCTGACGGCCATCCCGTTCTGGGTGGTCGCCACCCACGCGCTGCCGCCGCAGCGGGCGCTGCTGCTGATCGGCATCGCGGCCCTGCTGCAGGTGCTGGTCCACTTGAAGTTCTTCCTGCACCTCAACTTCACCTCGACGCCCAAGGAGAACCTGCTCGCCATCGTGTTCACCGCCGTGCTGATCTTCATCATGGTGGGCGGCAGCTTCTGGATCATGTTCGACCTGCACACGCGCATGGCGGTGTGACGTCGGCCGGCGTTTGCGGCGGAAAGAATCGGCGTTGGCGGTCGGCACGCTTCGGTCCGGCGTCTTGCGATGATTTCGAGACCGGCGAGGGATCGCCGGCCTGCCCATCCCGACTTCGCCGCCGCCTTTCCGCTGAACCCGCCGCCGTGCCCCGATGGCTCAGCTGGTAGCGCACGTCATTCGTAATGATGGGGTCGGCGGTTCGATTCCGTCTCGGGGCACCATTCCTTTCCAGACTTTAGAAATTTCAAGCACTTAGAGCTGGAAAGGTGTCGCACCGGCAGTTTTCCGCAAAAGGTGCGACACTCTACTTACTGTCTTTGTTCTTCTCGCGCGGTACGACAAGGTGCATCGCCTGCGCTGCAAGCAAGGTCTTGTTGGCTTGCCGCGTGTACAACTCTGCCTGTTCGAGCTTTTCCCAGCCGTAGATCGCCATGAGTTGATGTGCGGTAGCGCCGTTCTCTGCCGCGATCTTCGCGCCAGCCTTGCGCAGCCCGTGGGCCGAGCAGTGCTTCAAACCCGCTTCGTCACAACGGTCGCGAAACCAGTTGCCGAAGCTGGTCTCTTTGTATGGGAGACCATTAGCCGAAACGAGGTAGGTCATTTGGCCCGATGGTGTAGCTTCAATGACCTCGCGCAATTCCGGGACAATCGGGATGACTCGCTGCTTCGGCGAGGACCGCTTCTTGCGGCTCAGAGCGTGGCTGTTTGCACCCTTGGTCTCCACGAAATGCAGCGAGCCCGCCTGCTCCATGTGGCGCCCAAGCTTCACCACATCGGATCGGCGAACGCCGGTGAAGAGAAGGAGCGCCAAGGCTAGTCTGGCGCGCGTGCCGACCGGATGCTGCCCGCGCCCGATAGCGGCGATCTCTACTTCGACATGGAAGGCGATCCCTTGGCAGGCGCTGGGCTGGCGTATCTGTTCGGTATCTTCGGCAAGCTGCCAGACGACTCCGAAGCAACCTTCCATCTCATTTGGGGGCATACACCTGCCGAAGAAAAGGCCGCATTCGAGCGAGCGATGGGCCTGTTCATCGAGCAAATGCGTCGCCATCGCGGTGCACACATATACCACTACGCCGGATACGAGCCTGCCGCCCTAAAGCGGCTTGCCATGCGCTACGCAACCATGGAAGCCGAGCTGGATCAGCTCCTTCGCGAGCGGCGCTTCGTGGATCTCTACCGTGTCGTCACCCAAGCCCTTCGCGCGTCGACCGAGAGTTATTCGCTGAAGAATCTCGAAGCAATTTACTGGCGCGAGCGCGCGGGCGAAGCGAAAACGGCCGCTGACAGCATCGTCGAGTACGAACGCTGGTGCATCTCGAAGGACCCTGCCATCCTTGAATCGATTGCGGCGTACAATAAAGACGACTGCGTCTCGACAGCCCAGTTGCACAAATGGATTGAAAGCTTGCGACCGGCAGGCGCGCGGCTGGAGATCGTCGATGAGTCCGCGCCGGAAAAGCGCGACCGCTCGGCCGAGCGAGCCGAACTCGAAGCCCGAAAGCAGCACGTGGCGGCCACAGTGCATGCGGCCAGCCATGGTGATGCCCGGGTTCGCAACCTTGTTGCAGAGCTTCTTTGGTTTCACCAACGCTCGCAGAAGCCCGGTTGGTGGGCGGTCTTTGAGCGGCAAGCTTGGTCTGAAGAGGAATTGATCTCCGTTGACGCTTCATAGCCGTTCAAAACCACATCCGAATTCCAGCCACGAGTTGAAACACGCTGGTGTTCTCGCCCGCTGAACTCCGTAAATTGGCGGTCTCGCCGAAGCTTTTTAGCCA
>JAGVLI010000518.1 GCA_020054355.1 Planctomycetales bacterium
GGCGCCGGGCGAGCTGCCGACGATCCTGCCGCAGGGCACGGCCAAGAAGATTCCCAAGGGCGCTGCCATCGTCTTCCAGATGCACTACACGCCGAACGGGACGGAACACAAGGACCGCTCGTCGGTCGCCCTGATCTTCGCCAAGGAGCCGCCCAAGACCGAGGCGCGCACGCGAGCCATCGCCGGCCGGCGCATCGCCATTCCGCCGGGCGACGCCAACTATCAGGTCACGTCCACGACGACCTTCGCCGAGGACGTGCAGCTGCTGAGCATGCTGCCGCACATGCACCTGCGCGGCAAGAGCTTCGAGTACCGGGTGACGCCGCCGACGGGCAAGGAAGAAATCCTGCTGTCGGTGCCGCGCTACGATTTCGGCTGGCAGGCCAACTACCGGCTCGACAAACCCCTGACGCTGCCCGCCGGCACGCGCATCGACTGCACCGCTTACTTCGACAACTCGGCCAACAACCCGAACAACCCCGATCCGACCAAGCAAGTCCGCTGGGGCGACCAGACCTGGGAAGAGATGATGATCGGCTTCGTCGATTACGCGGTGCCGGTCAAATAGGCCGCTTGCGGCTTAGAGCGAACGGAAACCATGAAACGTAGGTCAGGCTTTCCAGCCTGACAGTCAGGCCGGAAAGCCTGACCTACGTCATTTCTTCCGAACGCTCTTAGCACGCTGACTCAGGAAAACAACCCTCGGCAAGTCCATCTCGGCTTTCCGAGGGCTTTCCGTTTTCGGAGAGTGTACGTTGCTCGCCAGCGGGCCGGGTTGTCTGGTAAAATGAAGCCTGCGACTGACAAGGCAAAGTCCGGCTACGAGGACTGCAAGCATGACCGCGATCAAGGCCGTCGTCCGCAATGGGCGGATTGAAGTCGATGAGCCGATCGATCTTCCCGATGGCACCGAATTGACGATTCCGCTGCCGACCGCCCCGGCGGCTCTGGGCATCCCCGATGATGCCTGGTCCGATACGCCGGAGGCCATCGAAGCCTGGATTCGTTGGTACGATGCGCTGGAGCCGCTCGACTTGACGCCTTCGGAACGCGCCGCCTGGGAGAGCGCTCGCCAGGAGCAGAAGCAATACGAACTGGCGCAATGGGAAAAACGCTCCCAGCAGTTGGAGAAGCATTTCCCATGAGACGCTACCTGCTGGACACCAACCTGGCAGGCGATCTCATCGAAAAGCGCGGCAAGACGCCCGATCGCGTTCGCGAGGCCCGTCGCCAGGGCGCACGGATTGGGATCGGCATACCTGTACTGGCGGAACTCTATTACGGCGTGGAGTTCAGCGCAAGCCGCGACCGGAATCTGGAGCGGCTGCACCGGGCGCTGGCCAGTTTGACGATCTGGCCGTTCGACGAAAAAGCCGCCGCCGAGTTCGGACGACTGCGGGCGGAGCTGCGACGCCGCGGCCGACCGATGCAAGTCATCGACATCATGATTGCCGCCATCGCCATCAGCCTGGGCAACTGCACGGTCGTCTCCGCCGACAGCGACCTGCTGGCAGTCCCCGGATTGACGGTGGAGGACTGGACGAAGTGATTGCGACGTCGCAATATCACGACGATCCGCCTCTCGGTACGCATGGCTCCTGCCGGTCTTGCATCCGCATGATGACGGTTAGACCGCCCGGCCTGGCGCCAGTAAACCAGCTGGATCAACCAGTTTACAGGAGGCCGCATGACCGGCGTGGGAAACTTCGAGGCCAGACCGAGCTGACTCAGTGAACCAGCCCTCGGAGGCCAATCTCGGTTTTCCGAGGGCATTCCGTTTTCGGAGAGTGTACGTTGCTCGCCAGCGGGACGGCTTGGCTGGTAAAATGAAGCCTGCGACCGACGAAGCAAAGTCCGGCTACGAGGACTGCAAGCATGACCGCGATCAAGGCCGTTGTCAGCGGCGGACGCATCGAACTCGATGTGCCGAAGGATTGGCCCGATGGCACTGAAGTCGCCATCCATCCGCTGGCACAGGAACCGGCGGATGAGGATGGCGCGCTCCCGCCGGAGGAAATCGCCCGGCTGCTCGCGGTCATGGACCGCATGGAACCGCTGGACCTCACCGATGCCGAGCGCGCCGCCTGGGAAGCCGAGCGGCAGGCCCGCAAGGATTGGGAAAAAGCCGAGTTCGCCAAGCACGCCGAGAAGCTGCGGAGCATGTGGGAATGACCCGGTACTTGCTCGATAGCGGCATCGCCAGCGCTTACCTCAACCGCCGTCACGGCGTTTTCGAGCGCGCTCGCCGCGAAGTCGCCCAAGGAAACCGCATCGGCATTGGTATTCCCGTGCTGGCGGAACTGGCCGCAGGCATTGAACGCAGCCAATCCCGCGACCGCAACCTGCAAAGCCTGAAATCGGCCCTCGCCTCTCTGAAGCTCTGGCCATTCGACTCGGCAATGGCCTTCGCGTATGGCCGCATCCACGCCGAACTGATGCGTGTGGGCCGGCCGATGCAAGTCATCGACGTCATGATTGCCGCCATCGCCCTCAGCCTGGGCAACTGCACGGTCGTCTCCGCCGACAGCGACCTGTCAGCCATCCCCGGATTGACGGTCGAGGACTGGACGAAGTAAATCACATACCCAGGCTGCCGGCCAGCAACGGTTGTCTCGCTAACACTTTTGCAGTACGAGATCCACTGCCCAGCAGCCCCGAACATGCTCCCCCGGCTGCCGGCAGTGGTTCAGGATGTCGGCGTTGTCGCAGCCGGCGTCTTCCAGGGCATCCGCGAGGATGGGCAGGCGGTCGAAGGCGCGTTCGTCATAGATGGCTTGGGCCACGGCTTGCACGTTGGCGGTCAGCCAGGTGCGAGTACCTGCGGGAGTCAGGAGCAAGCCGTCAACGATGTCGTGAAAGTAGGTTGATGCCTTTCGCCAATCCTCGGCGTTTTTGGCATGATGAGTCTGAATTACCTCCGCCAGCGAGTCCGAGCCTTCGAGTTCCCTGCGCACGCAGCGCAGCCAGTGGGTGTTTCGCCAGGTAAGGGTTTCGAGGATCTTCCCCCAGCACTCCGAAGTGACGATCAGGCCGCGCAGCCAAAACTCGAGTACGCGGTAGACGTGGCGCAAGCCGCAATCGTCGGACGGTTCCGAGCCTCGGCGATGGTCGTGCCGTCTGGCGACGGCGAAACGACGTGCGTTTTCAACATCGAACTCTTCTTGCAGCACGACGAGGTATTGCCGGCAGGCGCATGGCTCGCGGCGCGTCAGTAACGGCAGCGCCGCCGCTAACCACAGCCAGAATCGGCGGTCGCTGAGCCGCGGACTCTCGCCCCCTGCCAGCTGCTCGAACAAGCGGTAGTCCGCTTCCGTCACGCCCTACTCCTTCTGGAGCAGCAAGTCGAGTAGCCAGCAGCCCTTGGGATGTCCGGCTTCATTCATGAAATGGTCCGCGAATTCGCCGAGTCCGGCATCGAGCAGCGCATCGTGCAGGGCGAAGGCGCAGTCGGTGCCGTCGTAGAGGGATTGAGCTAGCTGCACGACGGTTTCCGGCCAGTGCGGCATTGTGGGAAAGGAGCGAAAAGGATTGCCGATGATGTGCCGCAACAAACTCGCCTGGGCAGCATTCTCCGCCGCGTAGGCGGCATTTCGTTCGGCCCCAGCCACCAGATACATGCACCGGGCTTGGGCTGCCCTGATCGCACTGCCCGCAGGGGATGGAGTAGATGTCAATTCACTATCGTCCAGCCATTGATTGCGTCTGATGGAATTGGCGGGATCGAACGGAGCATTCCAAAGGAAAGCATTGGAGGCCGCCGCTTCGGCAAGGTATACCAGCCTCGGTGGAAATGCCCTGGTGCTTCTGACGATTTCGCACAACTGCCTGAACTCCGCGTTCTGAAGCCGGCCATCGATCCATCGCTCGGTCAATTGAACGACACGACGGCATGACAAAGGCAGGAGTTCCCAGATTCGACGACAGCAAGCACATGCGAAAAGCCGGCCCTTTCGCTCCGGGCAATCGGGACCGAGGTGACTCAGCAAAATGACAGGCGATTCACAGGCCACCCATTCTGCTTCGGTCATCAAGTTCCCCCTATTCAAAGAGAAACGACCTCCCGTCACTATGTACGAGAGGCCGTTCGTTTTCTTCAGAACGAGGAACGGTGCGGTTACTGCCGGTCCAGCGAATCGAGCCACTTCACCAGGTCGTCCAGCGTCTTGCTGTCCAGGTACTGGTGGCCCATTTCCGGGATTTCGCGGTAGACCACCGAGAACTTCCCCGTGGTCAGCTTGTTCTTGCTTTCCTGGATGTCCTTCACCAGCGGATCCTTGCCGCCGGCCACCACGAAGAACTGCAAGCGCTGATTCTGCACCGTCTCCTTCACCGGGCTGGACATGACCGCGCCCGTGGCCGCCACGCCGCGGAACAGGTCGCGGGCCGTGAAGCCGAGGTAGTAGGCCATCTGCCCGCCGATGCCCATGCCGTGGGCGACGACCCGTTGCCGGTCGATAGTGTACTGGCCGAGCACGTCCTGCACGATCTGCACGACCGCGTCGGACTCGCTGCCCAGCCAGCCGTTCTCGTTGTCCGATTTCGGCATCACCAGGATGATGTTGTGATCGATGCAGATGTCCTTCCAGGCGCCCTGGAAATCTTCCAGGTCCTTGTCCTTGCCCTTGCCGACCGGGTGCAGCCAGAGCAGCAAGGCGTGGGAGACGTTCGGATCGTAGGTTTCGGGCACGTACATGAAGTATTCGTGGTCGCGGGTCTGGTTGGTCCGCTTCAGCATGCCGGTCTCGGCCTTCTTGTCTTGCTTCGGCGGCGCCTTGCCGCCCTTCGGGGCTTCCAGGGCGCGCTTCATGGTGGCCAATTCGGGCAGCTTGTCCGGCAGCAGGTCCGCCAGCACGCCGAGCTTGACCGTCACGGTCTCGGTCTTCTTGTCGGCCTTGCGGATCACTTCGAGCTTCACTTCGGTGGACGGCTGCAGGGTGTTGAGCCGGGCGGTCAACTGGTCGCGACCGTTGAACGCTTGCGGCGGCGTGGCGCCGATGCCGATCTTGGTGATGCGGTCGCCCGCCTTCAAGCCGGCGACGTCGGCCGGGCTTTTCGGATAGACGTAGCGGATTTCCTCGCCGGCGTCCGGATCGTCCCGCAGCGGCACGATGCCCAGGAACGGGTGCGGATAGGCCGTCAGCGAGCCGGCCAGCTTCATGTCCTTGATTTCGATGGTTTCGCCGCCGCGCTTGATCTTGAGGTTGACGGTGTCGCCCTCGTACTTGCCGCCGGTGGCGTGCAGCAACTGGGCCTGGCTGTCGACCGGCTTGCCATCGACTTCCACGATCACGTCGCCCGGCTTCAGGCCCGCCTTCGCGGCGGCGGACTCCGGGGCAACCGTGGAGACCGTGGCCGGCAGCGAATAGCGATCGCCGCCCTGCATGGTGA
>JAGVLI010001043.1 GCA_020054355.1 Planctomycetales bacterium
CGATCCAGGATGCCCCGGGCCATGACGGCGACGGGACGTTGTTGGACAAACGGCTCAAAGACCCGGCCGAGCAGCATGGGGAGTATCTCCGAGGCAAACCGTTGGATGCCGATGGGAGATGCCAGTTTATGACTGCTCAGCTGCATCGCCAGCTGCACCTTGGAAGCCCTGCCGGTAAGGGCCGACCACAGGCCCAGACCTTCCTCCCAGCCAACAGCCAGCGTGTCCCCGTCGTCCAAGAAAGCCATAGCCAGGCAGGTCATACGGTGGCGAAATTCCTGATAAGGCCCACCAAGCTCAATCCGCCGAATTTCCTTCCAAGTGCTGGCATCCCAAATGCGCACCGTCGAATCCCCGGAAGCCGTGGCGATCCAGCGGCCGTCCCGGGAAGCCGCGACGGCATGAACATCGTACTTATGTCCAGGCAGGTCGGGAATTTCCTTGCCGGCGCGCACGTCCCACAGCCGGACCGCCGGACCGGAGCTGCCGGCCGCCAGCAGGCGGTGGTCCGGGAGGAACAGAGCGTGCTGGACCAAGCAGCCGATGTCTTCCATGCGGCAGCTTTCCTTGGCGCGAGTCAGGTCCCACAGACGAACCGGACCCCGCCCGCAGTATGCCGAGACCAGGAACTTGCCGTCCGCGGACAGCGCCAACGCGCGGGCACGACCGAGTTGGCCGTCCGGGTCGCTGTCCCGCGTGCCAAGCTCCCGGCCCGCAGGCACGTCCCAAAAGCGGATTTCGTTGCCGGAACCGGCAACCAAGGTCCGCCCGTCGGCGGAAAACGTCAGCGCGGCGCTCCGGGGATCGGGCACGCGAAATTGGCCGATTTCCTTACCGCCGACGGCGTCCCACACAATGATGCCGCGCTCGCTATCCGCGGCGCAGACCGTCTGGCCGTTGGGGGAGACAGCGATCGCGCCAACCGCCGCTTCCTTGGCATCGAGCGACCATTCGCGCCGCGCCTTTCCCGTGGCGACCTCCCAAAGTGTGACGGTTGCCGGCTTGAGTGTGACGGCTGCCGGCTTGCGGGCCGTCACGAGCCATTTGCCATCCAGGGAAAAGACCAGTTCGAAAACGGGCGAATCAGCTGCGTCGCCAGTGACGAGTCGCCGCCGCTTGCCCGTCGCCGTATCCAGAAAAAGAACCTGCATGTTCGACAAATAGGCCAAGGTCTGGCCATCGGGAGAAAAGGCGATGGGGCGGGAACCGGCGGCCTTGAAAAGTTCCTGGCCGGTGGCCGCCTTCCAAAGAAGGACTTCGCTGTCGTGCCGGGATGCGGAGGCCAACAGTTTGCCATCGGGAGAAACGGCCACGGCGTCCACTCCACCGCGCTGCCGCAACCGCAGGGTTCCCAGCCTGGCGACCGCCCCCTTCGGCAGCGGATCGCCCAGGGCGTCGATCCGCGTCGGAACCGCCGCGTCCACTGCGGTGATTGGCGGCGCAGCTATTGGCAGCAACCAAGCGAACAGCAGCACACCTGGCAAGAACAGGGCAACGAGCGATTTCATGAGAAAGTCCTTTCGAGGATGGAATTGTACCTACCCCCCCCCTCATGGATTGTCAATCAAATTTCCCGATCTTCCAATAGTCCAATTGTCAGAAGTCGAGAATTCGCCCGACGCCGCCGCCCGCGCGGTGGGTGCTGGTTTTGTCCGCCCCCGGTCGTTACAATGAGGAAGTAAGCTCGAAATTACGCACCTTTCTCCTCGCAGACGTGACCCCATGGCGCTCGGCTCCACGGCCGCCTTGATCGACGCGCTGGTCAAGTACGGTTTGCTTACCGCCGAACAAATGCAGGAAGTGCTGCAGCACATGCAGCGCCGCTTCCAGGATCCGCAGCTCATGGCCCGCGCCATGCTCCAGCGCAACTGGCTGACGCCCTACCAGGTCAACCACTTGCTCCAGGGACACGCCAAGGACCTGGTGCTGGGGTCGTACCTGCTGCTCGAACGCCTGGGCGAAGGCGGCATGGGCCAGGTCTACAAGGCCAAACATAAGAAACTCGACCGCGTCGTCGCCCTGAAGCTGATCCGCCGCGACCTGGTGGCTTCCGCGGAAGCGATCCAGCGCTTTCGCCAGGAAATCGAGACGGCCGCCCAGCTGTCGCACCCGAACATCGTCCTGGCCTACGACGCCGACGAGATCGACGGCACCCACTTCTACACGATGGAATACGTCGAGGGCACCACGCTCGGGCACCTGGTGCGCCGCAGCGGGGCCATGTCCGTGACCCTGGCTTGCGACTACATCCGCCAGGCGGCGGTCGGCTTGCAGCATGCCCACGAGCGCGGCCTGGTGCATCGCGACATCAAGCCCTCCAACCTGATGCTGACCTGGACCAGCAAGACCATCGACCCGACCGGCGGCGCTGCCGCCGACGCCCGCATCCAGGCGCTGTGGGGGTCGCACATGCCGCTCATCAAAATCCTCGACCTGGGCCTGGCGCGCGGCCACCTGGCGGAAGCGGGCAAGGAGTACGACGGCTCCATCACCGAGAAGGGCACCCTGATGGGCACGCCCGATTACATTTCGCCGGAGCAAGCAGTCAATGCCCACAAGGTCGATATCCGCTCCGACTTGTACAGCCTGGGCGCCACGCTCTATTCGCTGATTACCGCAACCGTGCCGTTTCCGGGCGGCGGGACGATGGAAAAGGTAATCCGCGCGCAGCTGGAAGTCCCGAAGCCGATGGCCCAGCTGCGTCCGGGGGTTTCGCCGGAAGTGCAGGCCATCGTCAGCAAGCTGATGGCCAAGAAGCCGGACGATCGTTACCAGACGCCGGCCGAGCTGGCCAAGGTGCTGATGGTCTACCTGACGCAGTCGGAGCGCTCCGCGCCGAAGCGCTGAACCGCGCCGCTGGCGGTTTCGCAATCCTGGCCGTTTTTCGCTTGACCCTCCCACGCCGCCAGCACACTATCAACACGCTTTGCCCCGGCAACCGCCGACGAAACGGCGTATCGAGGGCAACCAGCGGGAGGAATGCGTTATGGCGACTGGTGGAGACGCAGCCAGCAAGGTCCAGGCGCCGGCCCTGGCGCTGATAATCATCACGGCGATTTCGCTCGTGCTAAATCTCGGTTTGTTTTTCGCCGCGCCCGCCGTGGCGAATAGCGTCTTGCAGTTTTTTCAATCGCGAGTCGAACTGCCGCCGGGCCAGCAGGCGCCGCAAGTCACCCGCACAATCGTGGACTACTTCACCGACCTCATGCTCGGCATCATCGGTGGCGGGTTCGTCATCTTCGGCGCCATCCAGATGAAGAACTTGCAAATGTGGGGCGTGTCTCTGGCGGCCTGCATCGTCGCGATGATTCCCTACCTCTACTCCGGCCCTTGTTGCTGTTTATTCGGCATGCCAGTTGGCATCTGGGGGCTGGTGGTGCTGCTCAATCAGGATGTAAAAGCCGCATTCCGATCATAACGGGAAGCGGCCAATGCACAGCGGGCGGGGAAACCAATGGCTCCCCACCCGCTGTTGTTTTTCACCGCGCTCCTGTCAGTTCTTCTTCGCCGCACTCACCTCGAAGCAGAGTAGCACTCCCTGATCCCGCAGATACAGCCCGCCATTGGCGACGACTGGGTGCGGCCAGGCTTGGATCTTGCTGCGCTCCGGCTGCTTGAAGCGGCTCTTTTCCCGGTAGCCTTCCGGCGACGGCTCGACCAGGGCGACTTCGCCGGTGTTGTAGCCGCGCACGTAGAGCTTTCCGTCGGCGGCGCAGAGCGAGGCCGGCCCGACGGCACGATCCGTCCACTTCACCTTGCCGGTGGCGAATTCGGCGCAGAACAGCGTTTGGCCCGAGGTGCCGTACAGGCGGCCGTCCACCAGCACCGCGCCGCCGATGCTGGCGCCGAGTGCCTTGTCGAAGTAGATTTCCGTGGCCTTGACGCCGTCGCCGTCCACTTTCAGCTCCACGAGACCGCCGCCGGTGCGCGAACCGGAGGTAAAGACGCGGTCGCCCTTCACCACGGGCGTGAGGATGTTCGCGCCCATATCCACGGTGCGGGCGTATTGCCAGAGCACCTTGCCGGTCTTGGCCTCGACGCCGACCACGCCCTTGCGGAGGAACTGCACGTATTGCTTGGTCTTGCCGGCCTCGACGATCATGATCGAGGCATAGTCGGCCAGGTCGTCGCCGGGCACCGCCGCCTTCCAGACGGGTTCACCCGTCAGCTTGTTCAGGGCCGCCAGCGTCGCGGTGCCGCCGCCGGGCGTGCAGATCAGCAGGTCGCCGTCGATCAGCACGGATTCGGAATAGGCCCAGTTGCCGACCTTGCCGGCGAAGTCCTTGCGAAAGGATTTTTGCCACTTCAGCTTGCCGCCTTCGGTTTCCAGACAGGCCAGTTCGCCGTCGGAAGCCAGCCCGTAAAGCAGGCTGCCATCCACGGTAGGCGTGCTGCGCGTGCCGGGATACTGCGGCCCCTGGTTCTTGCCGACCTTGCCGATGGCCGTCGTCCAGAGTTGCTTGCCGGTCTTCTCGTCGAGGGCGACGACGAACTCGTCGTTGCCGCGCGTGGTTTGCAGGTAGACGCGACCCCTGGCAACCGCCGGTCCCGAATAACCGGTGCCGAGGTCCGTCGCCTTCCAGCGCAAGGGCGGGCCGTCGGCGGGCCATTCCTGGAGCAAGCCCGTTTCGCTGGAAACGCCGGTGCGCTCGGGGCCGCGCCACTGCGGCCAGTCGGCGGCCGAGACCATAAGACCGCACGTCAAAACGAATCCTGGGGCGGAAAACCAGTGCTTCATGAGATTCCTGCCTTGGATCAACGAGTCCACTCGTGCCAGACCGTCAGCGACCGTGAGGCCGTCGTCAGATTAAACCGCGACACGGGACGGAAGTTGTGGACGCCGCGCCGCCGGCTTTTTCGTTGACAGCTGCCAGTCCCAGTGCTAGCGTAACTCCAACTGCTCGACATGGAACGAGCGGAAGCCCATACCACGGATGGCGAGGCAGTCCTCTCCGATCCGTAATTCGTGTCGGAGAGAGGCTGGAGTCAGATGCAGGCGAGACCGAACTTTCGGCCTCCCTCATCGCCCGCCTGTCCGCAGCTTTCTCACTGGCTCCCACAAACCGCAACCCGCGGCGCGTGGGGTGACGTGGAAGACGCCTCAGAAACTGGGACCTCTCCAATGACCTCTCCAGCGCTTGAGGAACCGATCCTCGTTGCCGACGAGTATCTGGAAATGATGGTGCAGCGCCGGCTCGGCAGCCGGGTTCGCGGGCTGCGCATCCTGAATCGGCCCGGCGGGATCATCCTGCAAGGACGGGCGGCCACTTACCACGCCAAGCAGCTGGCCCAGCATGCGGTCATGGAAGTGATCCACCAGCCCATCCTGGCCAACGATATCGAAGTCTGCTGAACGGCTCGTGCAAAGCCGCGAGCGGCGCAACTGAAAAAGGCCCAGCGAAGCGCCACAACCGTCGGTTGTAGCTTCGCTGGGCCTTTGGCGTTGTCAGACGACAGCGACTGTCAGCGGCGGCGGTGCCGGACCGGCTCGTCCTGCTGAATCACCTTCACTTCATTGTTGTTGTTGTCGTAGCAGGTGAATTCCAGGGCTTCCGGCGCTGCGCCCAGCTTGCCGGCGACGCCGACCTGAATCTCGCCGGCTTCCTCCAGCCGGGCCAGTTCCCGACGCTTCTTGTTGAGCAGATAGTGGGCCACTTCCTCGGCCACCTTGACCTCGACGCGCGCCACCGTGGGCCGGTGGGCGGCGAGCTGGATCATGCGCATCACGTCGATGCTCATGCTCTCGGTGGTCTTGACGTGTCCGGTGCTGCGGCAATGCGGGCAATCCTGGTAGATGCTGCGCTTGAGCGATGGCCGGATGCGCTGCCGGGTCATCTCGATGATGCCGAACTGCGAAATCTTGAGGATCTTGGTCCGCGCCCGATCGCGGCGGACTGCCTCGCGCATGGCCCGCTCGACTCCGCGCCGATGCTTCTCCTCGCGCATGTCGATGAAGTCGTTGACGATGACGCCGCCCAGGTCGCGCAGCCGGAGCTGGCGGGCGATCTCCTTGGCCGCTTGCAAGTTCATCTGATAGGCGGTTTCCTCGGCGTTGTTGTCGGCGCGGAAGTTGCCGCTGTTGACGTCGATGGCCACCAGCGCCTCGGTCTGGTCGATGACGATCGAGCCGCCCGACGGCAACGGGACATGCCGCATCTGGATGCGCGAAATTTCATTCTCGATGCCGTACTTGTGGAACAGCGGTTCCGATTCGGCGAAGTGCTTGATGCGGTTGGCGTAGCGCGGCATGACGACCTGCATGAACTCCTGGGCCTGCTCGAAGGCGGAAGGTTCATCGACGTAGATGGTGTCGATGTCGCTGGCGAAGGTGTCGCGGATGGTGCGGGTAATCATGTCGCTTTCGCGATAGATTTCGGCGGGCGCCTTGATCTTGCGGATGCGGCGCGCCACCACTTGCCACAGCCGGGCCAGGTAGGCCAGGTCGCGCTGCAGCTCCTTCTTGGTCCGGTCCATGCCGGCGGTGCGGATGATGAAGCCCAGGCCCTTGGGCGGCTGCAATTCGTGGAAGATTTCGCGCAGCCGACGGCGGGCGTCGTCGTCGGCGATCTTGCGCGAGACGCCCACGCGGTTCAGGCCGGGCATCAGCACCAGGTAACGGCCGGCGATGCTGATATAGGTGCTCAGAGTCGGCCCCTTGGTGCCGATGCCTTCCTTGATGACCTGGACCAGCACTTCCTGACCGCGCTTGAAGATGTCCTGGATCAGCGGCTTGGGTCGGCCAAAGCCCGGCCGCCCGCCCCCCTGAC
>JAGVLI010000888.1 GCA_020054355.1 Planctomycetales bacterium
AACGGCACTTGCTGCTGCGGGCGCGCGAGCAGCGCGGCGAGCACCATTATCTGTGTGGCCACGATGAGCAGCACTGGTTCGTCGCGGCCATCCCCGAGGCCAGCGGGCCGCTGACGAGCGTTGCCGCAGCCATGGAAGCGTTGAAGCCGCCGGAGGTCTTGGAGGCGCAGCGCCGCCAGGGCGTGAAAGGCAAGGACCGCCAGCGGCGCAAGAATGCCGCCTACGTCCGCCAGGGCGAGTGGTTCTTCCTGCCCGCGCCGGCCCTCCATGTGGAAAAGCGCGAAGTGCTGCTCAACGAACCCTTGAGCCGCGGCGAGGGCAGCAAGCCGCACTGGGCGGAGTTCCTGTATCGGCGCGGCGGCGAGGCCGTCTATGTCTGCGCCCAGCATCCGCAAGGCATCCGCCCGGATGCCTACTTCGAGATGATCCGCGCACGGCCGCGAGTGAAGAGTTGGAACTGGCGGCGCATGATGCGCAACCCGGAAGCGTTCGTGAAGGGCGCCATCAGCCATCCCGACCACAAGACAGTTCACCTTCACGTTTGGCACAAGGTCGTCATGAATCGAGAAGGGGAAAGCCAGGCGATGGAACACGTCGTCTTCCTGGATTGACCGCCGTGGACTGCATTGGGGAACCATCGCCATTGGGCGACGGTTCCCCTTCTTCGTGCGCCGCTGCCATGCTCGGAAAAGCAACTGCCGCTGGCGATGCACCATGGCGCGGCCTTGTGAAGTCAGCCGAGCGCCTAGGCGCTGCCACCCGCTCCGCAGAAGTCTGGCCGTCCCCACCTGAAGCGCCGTCGGCATTCGCTTGCATTCTCCTGGCGATCCGTTACGCTGGTCGATGCGGCTGAGGCAATTCCCGCGCCTTGCCGCCGCGCAACCCACCGAACCTTCCTTCCGCCGCAAGGAGCAATCGCCATGCACCGACGTATCCTGGGCTTGGTCTTCGCGCTGCTGATGCTGCCCGCTCTGGCGACGGTGGCCGACCCCAGCAGCAAGGTCCGGCACAAGCTGTATGTCACCAACAGCCAGGGCGATGACGTCACCATCATCGACGTGGCCACGCATAAGCCAATCGGTCGGATCGAAGTCGGCCCGCTCCCGCACGGCATCGCCACTTCCGCGAAGCAAGATTTCGTCCTCGTTTCCATCGAAGGCGGCAAGCCGGGAGAGCTGGTCTGGTTCGACCCGAAGACCGACAAGGTCACGAAACGCATACCCATCGGCCCCGCGCCGAATCAGCTGGCCGTGACGCCGGACGGCAAGTACGCCTACGTGCCGGTCAATGACGGGCACTATGAGGTAATCGACGTGCCCAACGGCAAGATCGTCGAACGCATCTTCACCGGCGGCCGGCCACACAACACGCTCTGTTCCGAGGACGGCAAGCGCATGTACCTCGCGCCGATGGGCGCGCCCAAGAAAGTCACCGTCGTCGATACAGCCACGCACAAGGTCAGCGGCGAAATCCCCTTCAGCAGCGTGGTCCGGCCCATCGCGCTCAGCAAGGACGAGAAACGGCTGTTCGCCGAGGTGGACGGCCTGGTGGGCTTCGAGGAAGCGGACGTCGCCAGCAAGAAAGTGGTCCATCGCGTCGCGGCCCAGTTGACCGACGACCAGAAGAAGGTCGCCAGCCGCAGCCACGGGCTGGGCATCCGGCCCGATCAGAAGGAAATCTGGGAATGCGACGTGGAACATGATGTGGTTCATGTCTACGACATCACCGGCGAGGCCCCGAAACAGATTGCCACCATCAGCATGGGCGGCAAGTGCTACTGGCTGACCTTCAGCCCGGACGGCAAGATGTGCTACGTTTCGGTGCGCACCCAGGGCGAAGTGGCGGCGGTCGATACCGCGACCAAGAAGATCGTGGCCCGGATGCCGGTGGGCAAGGAGCCGAAGCGGTTAATCGTGGTCGCGGTGCCCGAATAGGGACGCGAGAGCTTAACCTACATAAAGGGCCGAGAAATGAGATGGATAGAGCTCGCTTTGCTGTTTGTTTCGTCACTGAGTTCACTGGCTCTCTATGGCGAAGCCAAGCCGCAGCCGCACCGCAGCCCAATCGATCTCGCGGTCTTGCCGGGCGGCGCGCGGGCGCTGACCGCCAACCACACTTCCGACAGCGCCTCACTGATCGACCTGACCAGTGGGAAAGTGCTGGCGGAAGTGACGTGCGGCCAGCAACCCTCGGCGGTGGCCTGCTCGCGGGACGGCAAACGGGCAGCCGTCGCCAATCTCTGGTCGAACACCGTCACGTTGCTGGAAGTGAACGACGCCGCGCTGAAAGTGATCGGCGAGGCCAGCGCCGGCGTCTATCCGCGCGGCTTGCTCTTCTCGGCGGACGGCGACACCCTCTTCGTGGCGGCTTCAGGCAGCGATGAAATCTTGCAACTCGACTGGCAGACCCGCCAGATCGCGCACCGCTGGCCGGCGGCGCGGGAGCCGCGCGAGCTGACTCTGTCCGCCGATGGCCGGCTGCTGGCGGCATGCAGCAGCCGTTCGGGCCAGGTCCGCTGCTGGGAAGTGGAAAGCCGGAAGCTGGTCTGGGAAAGGAAGATCGACGAGGGCTTCAACCTGCGCGGCCTGAAGTTCACGCCCGACGGGCAGGAACTGATCGTCGGTCATGCCCTGCGGCGGGAGTTCCCGGTGTCGCAGCACCATATCGACTCCGGCTGGGTGATCGACAATCGCCTGAGCAAATTTCCGCTCGATCCCAAGGCCCGCTACGAACACTGGCAGCTCGCCCTGGACCTGCGCGGCCAGGCGGTGGCCGACGTTCATGGGCTGGCCTACAGTCCCGACGGCAAGACGCTGGCCGTCGCCGCTTCCGGAACGCACGAACTGGTCATCCTGGAGCCGGGCTTCCTGCCCTGGAGTCCCGGCGAACCCGGCGACTTCACCGATGTGTCCCTGGAAATCGGCGCCCACAAGATGCGGCGCATCGATGTCGGCGGCCGACCGCTGACCGTCGCCTTCAGCGATGCGAGCCGCACCCTGGCCGTCGCCAACTATCTGCGCGACGAGGTGCAGATCGTCGATGTGCAAACCGGCAAGGTCGTCCGCGCGATTCACCTGGGCGGGCCGAAGGAGCCTGCCGAGGTTCGTCAGGGCGAAGCGCTCTTCCACGACGCTCAGAAATCGCATCATCAATGGTTCAGCTGCCATACCTGCCACACGGACGGCCATACCTGCGGGCTGCGCTTCGACACGCTCAACGACGAATCCTATGGCAACCCCAAGCTAACGCCGACCCTGCGCAACGTCGGCAAGACCGCCCCCTACACTTGGCACGGTTGGCAGCAGGAACTGTCGGCGGCGGTGGAAAAGTCGCTGACGGAAACCATGTTCGGCCCCAAGCCGAAAGTAGGCGAAGTCCAGGCGCTGACGGCTTTCCTGCAAACGCTGGCCCATCCGCCGAATCCGCATCGGGAAGCCAAGGGCGAAGTCGGCGAAGCCGCCCAGCGGGGCAAGGCGATCTTCGAGGGCAAGGCCCGCTGCGTCCGCTGCCACAAGGGCGACCTGTATCATTCCACGAACAATTACGACCTGAAGTTCGACGACGGCACCCGTTTCGACCTCTGGAACCCGCCGTCGCTGCTCGGCGTCTTCGACCGCGGCCCCTACCTGCACGACGGCCGGGCCGAATCGCTCGAACGGCTGCTGCGGACGCTGCACTCCTCGGAGAAGTTCGGCGGCGAGAAGCTGACCGAGCCGGAACGGCTGGACTTGGAAGCGTTTCTGAAGGCACTGTGACTCTGGGCTACGGAGACGTGCCATGCGCTCACTTCGCCCCTACGTCTATTGGATTGCTGTGGGTTTCCTGTTCATTGGCGCGGTGCTGTTTTGGTACGACTGGTATCAGCCAAACCCCGAAGGCTTGGTGAACGCAATTCCGATGGGGGTGCCGTTCGTCACGGCCGAAAAGATCATGGGTAGGGCGCCTGACAAAAACTTCCGGATCATTGGCAGTCATGCCCCTTTGGGCCAGTTTATTGCGGTTTGGCGTTACAGAGACGGCGAGCTATCGGTAGCGGTGGATTCGCAGGGCAACGTCCAGTCGCGGTCTTGGCACAACACGCCACCAACGGAAAGTCCGAGTGTCATCCGACGTTTGCAGTATTGGCTGGGCTTCTGAACCCGCCGTCGCTCCTGGGCGTCTTTGACCGCGGTCCCTACCTGCACGACGGCCGAGCGGAATCGCTCGAACGCCTGCTGCGGACGTTGCACTCCTCGGAGAAGTTCGGCGGCGAGAAGCTGACCGAGCCGGAACGGCTGGACTTGGAAGCGTTTCTGAAGGCACTGTGACTCAAGACCGAGACACGCAAATGAGCCGCTGGCGGCGTATCGTCAATTGGTGTTTCGCAGCATTGCTGCTGGCTGCCGGTGCGCTGTTTCTTAGATGCCATTGGTCATTGCCCGACCCCAATGGAATTGCGCGCCAGCTTCAGCCAGGAATGCACCTTCAAGAGGTAGAACAGGTCCTGGGACGAAAAGCCGACGGAGGATTTAGTTTCGTTTCCTGTCACCATCCCCGCACCTCAGATCTCAGGTGGAACTTCACCAAAGGCGAACTGTGGGTTTCCTTTGACACTCAGGATCGCGTCAAACGTGCAGTGGTCGCAAAAGGCGACTTTGTCTCCGTATCGGTTCGCATCTGGGGTCTATTTCTTGAACGTCTGCAATTCTGAACAACGCTTATTTCCCAGGCGCTAATTTCGCCAAACGCTGAACGAACGCCGCATGTTCCGGCGATGCCAGCCCCTGATTCAGCACCGCCATGCAGCGCTGATAGTCTCGTGCAAACACCGCTTCGGCGTGCAGCCACAAGCCGGGAAACGTGCGAATACGATACACGCCATCGGCGCCCGGCTCCAATCCCCGGTCGGCGCGCAAATCAAACCAGTAAAGGCGTTGCTCGCGTAAACTGGCCACCAGATACTCCAACACCCCATAGCGCTGGTAATCCTGTCGCTTCGTATGTAGGTCGATGGCCTGACTGGTCAATGCGATTTCCACAAGCAGTTCGGGAGCGCCAACAATATAGTCGTCCTCATCGGTGGCGGATTGACCCTGGAACTCCGGCAGGATACGCAGGAACAAGTCGGGTTGCGGCTCTCCTTCTTCACCCAGGATGACGGTGGCATTGTCGCCGGCCTCGGTGCCTGGAGTATTGCCTACATAGACCCCCAGGAGTGTTCCCAGGAACAAATGATTCGTGCCATGCTGTCGTTTTAGGGGTGAAGCCACGTAGACGATCCCTCCAATCAGCTCCGCGCGAAAATCCTCCGGCATCTGGCTGTAGATGCGGTGGAACTCCGCTTGCGTCATGCGGTCGCCGTTGTACATTTCCAGACGCTCTGCGCGGATTTCGGTATCGGTCGCCATATCAAGGGTTCCTCGGAGCCGTCCGACAGGACTTTCTTATTTTACGCTCGACTGTTCGGGCATGAAAGCCATTGTTCCGCTCGCCATCGCTTCCAGTCGATCCATCCGCAACTCCGAAACATACGGCGCTCCGCGCATCCTCATACGAATCCCACCGGATTCAGCGTAATTCAGCGCTCACCAACTGCCTAGAAACCGGCTTCCGGTCCTTTTGTCACGCATAATGGCAGCACGACGCTCCATCGGCTTCGTCCCCTGGAGACGGCCTCGTGGCCTGCCCGAGACGACTGCTGCTTTCCTTTGTGCTGCGCTGCGCCCTGCCCCTCCTCTTTGGGGCGGTTTGGCTGGCGCCCGCGCTGCGCGCCGCCGACCCTGCGCCGATTCGCGGCCAGGCGCTTGCCCTGCGCTTTACCTCCGATCACGGTCTGCTTTGCCGCAATACCACCGACCTGCTTTCCGCCGGAGACCGCTACCCCTGCACCGCCTGGGTCCATACGCCGGCGCTCAACGTGCCGATCACGCACACGGCCGGCGATAAGTCGCACGTGCGGGCCACGTTCAGTTTTTCCCTCGCCGGTATCGCAAACGATACCCCCGGCTTGCTCGAAGGTAAAAGCGACGAACCCGCCCTTTGTTTTCGGCAAGAAGTAAGCCTCTCAGCCGGCCCGTTGTTGCAAGTGGACCTGACCGCGAGCAAGCCGCTCGGCCTCGCCGTCCGGAAAATCCGCCAGCCCATCCGCTGGACACTGACGCTGCATCCGGGAACAACCACGCCACGGCAACTCGACCTCGGCGTCACCGGCCCCCATGTGGTCTATGCCGTGTTTGGCCCGCCCAAGGGCATCGACGAAGCACGCAGCGTCCCCACGGATATCCGCATGGACCTGGCCGTGCAAACGGTAGCGGCGGTTCAGGCGAAAGCCGGCCTGACCACCGCCGAACCCTGGCTGCTCTGGGAGCTGATGCGCCAGAACGTCGAAACCTATCTGCCCACTCGCCATTATCCGCGCGAGCAGGCGTGGAAAGTCCCGGAAAGCTGGCGGCTGCAACCCAAGGGCGCCAGCTGTATTTCCATTGTCGAGTTCGTGGGGCTGACGGCCAAGATGGTCGGCATGGAAGGCGAGATTGCGACCACGGCCTTCCACGCCCGCCTGCCCAACGCCCGGCAAGCACAGCGCGGCGGCCTGGGCGATCCGCCGGTCAAGAAGCGCGGCCCGAATGGCGAACCCTGGCAACTGTTCCTGGTCGATCATCACAACTCGCGGGCGGGCCAAGTGGGCGGCGTTGGCGGCATGAACTACTACGAGGCCGTCCTGGAGTTTCGCTACCGCGGCGCCACCTACTTCTATCCCGGCGGCACCGACCGGGTTTAAGATAGCGGCGAGAAAGTCCTGACCATTTTCCGCACCCTGGCCTGGGCCGCCTACGACTGGAGTATCGAAGACTGGGTGGTGCGCGAGGTGGTCGAAACCTACTCGCAACCCGGCGACAAGCCGATTCTCAGCGTGCCGCTGCCGCGCTGAAAGCCGCTCACGGCTTGGCATTTTCCCCGCCCAGCGCGCACCTTCTCCCCAACGTGCAAGGACCGCTGGCTTCCCCCAGCGTCAGGCGGAAATCGATCCGCCCCTGCCGCGTGTCGCAAGCGGTATTCTCCCACTGTTGGGTGCCGAAAAAAAAGTGGGTCGGCGAATACCCTGATGTCCCTTCAATCGCGTCCAGATCTACTCAATGGACGGCCCGGCGAACCTCCGCATGTTGACAGTCCGAAGTGGCCGCTCAAGGGCGCAGACTAGCTGTGCCCGGAGCGGTCCCACAGCCTTCAGTCGGCGCAAGGCCGCTGAGGAGTTTTTTCCTCGGACTCATGCGGAACATGGCGCCATGTGATTCCACCCACGCGCGGTGCCGTCTGGATCGACGGAAGCCGGGATTTTGCAGCCACCGGGAATGGGAATTTTGGAATCGGGGCAAGTTCAGGCGGTCACGGGCACCGTGGTCGGGCATCGCTGGATTACGAGCGGACACGCCCGCCAGGAACAACTCGGTGCTGGGTCACAGTGGTTAATACATCGCTGCGGAGGTCGGACCCGGACATTCCGTCGTTCGCCACGTCAACGACGGCGCGGAAGGACTTTTGAGATACAGCGCACGGCCGACACAGACCGTGCTGAACAAGTTGTGGGGGCGCTGTTCCAGCGCCCCAGCCGCTTGCGGCTTCGCACATAGCGGCTGACCAATTACTCCATTCACCATCGCCAATCGCGGTGCGATCGTTCAAGACCAGTTAGCCGTTTTTCCTGGAAATTCCGAAACTCTCTTCAAGGTGTGGCCTTCCGTTGCCCCAGCACCAGCAAGGTGCGATAGCGCAGCACTACCGCGCCGCCTTGCTGAAACCGGGCAAACACCTCGCGCAGCCTGGCTTTGTGTCTCTCGATCTCATCGGCTTGCCGCGGCGCGTAGGATACAGAGAGCGCCCGCCCGATGAGGCCCGCTTCATCCAGGGTCTGCTCGTGGCTGAACCAGACCCGTTCGGCCTTCTGGAAGTCGGCACATTCCAGCAGGGCATCGCCGCTGCGGTGGCGCGTGGTTTCGATCCGCGCCGCGTCCGAGGTGGAGCGCACGACCTGCCCATAAGCCGCCGTGCAGGGGTCGGCTTCGTCGCGTTCGTTCCAGAGCAACGCCACCCAGCCCGTCGGCTTGAGGATGCGGTGAAACTCGCGCAGGGTCGCGACCGGCTCGAACCAGTGAAAGGCCTGGGCCGCCAGCACCAGGTCCGCTGTGCCGTCGGGCAGGCCGGTGGCTTCCGCCTGGCCTGCCCGGTAACTCGGATTGGCGGCCGGTGCGGACAGTTGCTCCGCCTGCCGGCGCATGTCGGCATTCGGTTCGACGCCAATCAGTTGCCAGCCTTGCTGTGCGAACTGTCGGGTCGAAATGCCCGTGCCGCAGCCAACGTCCACGACGACGGCGGCCGGCCCCAGCGCGCAATGCGTCGCCAGGTGATCCAGCGCCGCGGCAGGATAATTCGGCCGATTGCGGTCGTAGACCTCGGCCATGCCGGTGAAACGTCCCGTCGGGTCCATTCCAGTGAGTTCAGTCATGGGAGTTTGTCCGTCGTTTGATCCTGACAAGTGAAATCGCCTTCGCTAGCATGACTGGGTAGCCCGTGGTTGACTGAAGTAGGTCAGGCTTTCCAGCCTGACTGTGGCGCCAGCGTCAGGCGGGCCGGATCGACGCGGACACCGATTGGGATGCCAGCGTCAGGCTGGAAAGCCTGACCTACCAGCCCGCCATCAGGGAAACCGTGGAACAGGAGAGCGGCGCCGGATGACCTTTCGCTTCACGGTCCTGGCCAGCGGCAGCGGCGGCAATGCCAGCCTGCTGCAAACGGATGGCTTCAGCGCGCTGCTCG